>JBEKYB010000072.1:0-7309 GCA_049511435.1 Nitrospirota bacterium
AAGGTGGGCGACCACGTGGAGAACCACCAGCCACTGCTCGAGGTCGAGACGGACAAGGCCGTCGCGGAGGTGCCGTCGCCGAAGGAAGGATACGTCATCAGCATTAAGGGCGGCCCCGGCGACATCATAAAGGTGGGCGAAGTCATCGCCGTCATAGGAGACAAGGCGGAACTGGGTTCCGCCGCGCCCGCCGTGGAAAAACCCGCTCCGGCAAAGCAGGAGAAACCGGAGAAACCGGAAAAAGAAGACAAACCCTCGCCTGAGAAAAAACCGGAACCAAAAAAGCCTGAGAAAGCGGCCGTCGAGCTTAATGCCCAGCCGGTGAAACAGGCGCGGCTCGAGCCCGGCAAGGAGTTCAAGTCAGTAGGTGTGGTCGGAGAGCTCGAGGAGGCCCCGGAGGAAGAACCCTCCCCGACCGAGGCAGAAAAGCCGCAGGAGGCTACTCCGATATCGAAGCCGCGCGTGGAGGCGCTGCCAAGGGACAGGATGCTAGCCAAAGAGCTTGGCGTGGACATCGGGGCCGTTCGCGGCACCGGCCCGAAGGGCAGGGTCACCGAGGAGGATATACGCAGGTTCAAGGAGGCCGGAACCCCCGAGAAGGGCGCGAGGCTGGCTGAAGGCGTGGCTGGCCGGGACGAGAACGGGCCGGTCGAGCGGACGGTGCTCCGCGGGGTAAGGCGCAAGATTGCGCGGGCGATGGTAGAGTCCATGACGAAGTCCGCGCAGGTGACCACCACCGACGAGGCGGACGCTGGGCTCCTCTGGCACATCCGAGAGAAGGAGAAGGCCGGGGCGGGCGAGAAGAATGTGCGCCTGACGCTGCTGCCGTTCATCGTGAAGGCCGTCGTCGGGGCGCTAAGGCGGGACCCGCTCATGAACTCGGCGATGGACGACCTAAAGGGCGAAATAGTCATCAAGGGATATTACAACATCGGTATCGCGGTCGAGACTCAGGATGGGCTCATCGTCCCGAACGTGAAGGACGCGGACAAGAAATCGATTCTTGAAATTGCGGCCGAGATAGAAGACCTGGCGGAGCGCGCAAGGAAGCGCACGCTCAGTATAAAAGAGCTTAAGGGCGGCACGTTCACCATCACGAACTACGGCTCGATAGGCGGCATGTATGCCACGCCGATTCTAAATTACCCGGAGGCCGCGATACTTGGCGTGGGCAAACTGCATGAGAAGCCGGTCGCACAGATGGGCGCGATACGGGTCAGGAAAGTCCTGCCGCTGTCGCTCACGTTCGACCACAGAGTCGTGGACGGCGCGACCGCGCAGCATTTCCTGAATAACGTTATCCGGCATATCGAGGACCCGGACCTGATATTAATCGGGAACTGAGGAGGCTATATGAAACGGAAGGCGACGGCGAGATGGACCGGCGGGCTGAAGGACGGCAGGGGCCATATCACGACGGCGAGCGGAGTTCTGGGCGATGCGCCTTATTCGTTCAGCACGCGCTTCGAGGACAAGCCGGGAACTAACCCGGAGGAACTGGTCGCCGCGGCCCATGCGGCCTGTTTTTCCATGGCCCTCTCCTTCCAGCTCGAGCAGATGGGCCTTAAGCCGGACAGCATCGTGACGGAGGCGGCGGTTACGCTGGAGAAGCTTGAGACCGGGTTCGAGGTCACCCAGAGCCATCTGGACGTTACGGCGAGGGTGCCCGGCGCGGACATGAAAAAATTCGAGGAGGCAGCAAACGCCGCGAAGGCCGGCTGCCCTATTTCGAAGCTCCTGAACGCGAAGGTTACTATGGAGGCGAAACTGGAAGGCTGATATTAGGCGGGCCGGGGATAACGAGACAGGGCGGGAATAAATTATCTCAGACCCTTCAAATGTTTCGTAAACGTCCAGCGCCCAAGGGGCAGATGGACACTTCACCATGAAGGCTCTTCGATAACAATATTCCCGGCCCTGATGCTATATTCTGGCGCCGTTACGGCGTCGGGACTTTCGCAAGTATGCGCGAGATGATGTCGTCGGACGTTATCTCGTCCGCCTCTGCCTCGTAGGTCAGCGTAAGCCTGTGCCTCAGGACGTCGTGCGCCATAGCCTTCACGTCCTCCGGCGTCACGAACCCCCGCCCGTTCATCAGCGCCTCGGCCTTCGCCGCCTGCGTCAGGTATATTGACGCCCTGGGGGATGCGCCGAACTCGATGAGCCTCTTCATGTCGAGCGAGTACATCTCCGGGTCGCGCGTCGCGAATATCAGGTCCACGACGTAACGCTTCACCTTGTCGTCTATGTACACCTTCGTCACGAGGTCGCGGCAGGTGAATATCTCCGAGACCTCGGCCACCTTCGCCACAGGGGCGCATTCTCCCGCCGTCATGCGGTTGATTATCAGAAGCTCTTCTTCCTTGCTCGGGTAGCCGACCTTCACCTTGAGCATGAAGCGGTCCACCTGCGCCTCGGGCAGGCGGTAGGTGCCCTCGCTCTCGATGGGGTTCTGGGTCGCCATGACTAAGAACGGCTGCTCCAGCTTGAAGGTGTCCTGGCCGATTGTGACCTGCTGTTCCTGCATGATCTCAAGGAGCGCGGACTGCACCTTGGCCGGGGCCCGGTTTATCTCGTCCGCGAGGAGCAGGTTCGTGAATATCGGGCCCTTCTTCGTCGTGAAGTCGCCGGTCGCCTGGTTGTACACGCGCGTGCCGATGAGGTCGGCGGGGAGAAGGTCCGGCGTGAACTGGATGCGGGAGAAGCCGGTGTTGAGCGCGGCGGCGAGCGACTTTATGGCCAGCGTCTTGGCGAGGCCCGGCACGCCTTCGAGGAGTATGTGCCCGCGCGTGAGGAGGCCGACCAGCAGCCTGTCCAGCATCTCATCCTGCCCGACTATTATCTTCTTCACCTCCGCGCGGATATTGGATAATACGCGGGAGTGCTCGGCTATTTTCTCGGATAGTTCAGCTATTTCTGGGGTCATAAAATCTGAGTTCCTTTCCCGCGGTTGCATCGCTCGCAAAGAAGCTGGATATTCCGTTCCGTATTGCTGCCGCCCTTTGACACAGGAATAATGTGGTCGAATTCCAGCCGCTCGTTGCCCCCGCACTGTACACATTTTCCCTGGTCACGCCGCCACACGAACATTCGAACATTTGGCGGCAGAGCCTCGCGGGAGCCGTTGCTAACGTGTCTGATACCCGAAGGGGAAGGCGAAGGTGAAGAATTCTGAGATTGTTCTTTTACGATATCATAAAAAGGCGATAATAGCTTGAATCCTCCCCTCACAAACATGTAGGCTTCTTTTGCTGTTCCGGGGACATAAGTTTGAACATGGATGAGTAATGAAGGGGAGACCTCCATTTTTCTTTTTTCACCATTTCGTAGCATTATTGTTTGTTCAGCTCTTCCCCGATGATTTTTCTGGGGGTCAAGGCAGGCATAAGCCTCTTCTAACATTTGATTCCATTTTTTATCGGTGAGTTCGGGGAGTCTGATTAAATCGCCTTCGCCGCCAATACGCTCTATTACCGGCCGGGCTTTGCCTTGCCAAGCGTTTCTTGCGAAACCAACCCATATTTTTGCGCCATCTTCCGATTTGGCAATATCCTGTAACTTGGAGAGTAGCGTGGAATTCTTTAATTCGTTTTCTATAAATACCGCAATAGGCCAGTATTCGTATTTTTTGCACTCAAGGACTATACCAAATTCAAATTTCCCCAAACCCATCCAATAGCCGGTATGCCATTGGACCGGTTTCTCTTTACTGTCGCACACACCGGTGCGTTTTGGAGAGCCAAGTGGACTAACTTCTTTCAGCCCCAATACGGATTTGAAAGCTTCAATGACGTAATCCAGACCCAATTCCCAAGGTTCCATACAAGCCTCCTTTGCGTGGACGCCTATATCTCCCTCACCAATCCTCTCGCCTTCTCGATGAACTGGCTCATCTCCTCATCCGTCGGGACGTGCTTCGCGAACTTCACCAAATCGGCCTCGCCAAGGAGCGCCCACAGCTTATCATGCGCGGGGGCGGGCAGGGTAGAGTTTTTTACCGCGGACATAATCTCCGTCGTCGTCGCCTCCATCGCCGGGATGCCGTACGCCGCTTTGAGGTACTGCCGCACGCCCTCGACTACCGTGCTGTAGAAGGCCTTCGGGTCTGAGCGATGCGGCTCCGCCCGCGCGATAATCGCCAGCGCCTCGTCCCGTGCCGAGAGTTTTGCGTCCGACCCGGTTGCCGGAGTCGGGGTCTTCGGTTTTTTGCGCCTTACCATGTATATTGCCAGGCCCGCGAGGGCGAACAGTACGAGTATCACCATGGCGAAGAGGGCGTAGAAGACCAGCCGGACCTTCTCGATGAATGTCTTGGGGGCCTTGATGTCCCGGATGCCCTCCAGCGCGCCCAGCACGCCGCGGCCCTTCTCCAGGACCTTCACCCGGACGGGGTTAGACTTCACGACCTCAGGTTTGAGCGTTTTCGGGTCGGTCAGGGTTATCGTGGCCGGGGAGATGACGTGCTCGCCGGGCAGGTCGGAGGACATCCTATACTCGTACTCCGTCACCTGGCGGTATACGCCGTTTATGACTTTCGTCGAGGACGACGTGAACTGGCCGGTCACGCCAAAGCCGGTGAAATCGGGCGGCGTCACATTTCCCGGCTGTTCCGCCTTGCCCTCTTCTATCACCTTCAGGGTATAGGTGAAGCTCTCGCCCTTCGCCACCTCCGGCCTGTTCGCGGCGGCCTCCATGGATACCTGATAAGCGTCCGCGGCGGCCGGGGCGGCAAAGAGCAGTAATGCGGCAAATAGTGTAGCTAATTTCTTCACTTTGGTCCGGACTCGGCCTTCTCGCCACCGGCGCCGTCCGATTCTATCTTTATCTGCTGCGCCCTGGCCTTTACGGCCTTGGGCATTTTTATCTCCAGGACACCCTTTTTCGTGGTCGCGGTAATACGCTCGCTGTCTATGGTCTGCGGGAGCGTGAACGACCTGCTGAAGCTCCCGTATGTGCGCTCCACCCGGTGGTAGCTGTCCTCCTTGACCGTCCGCTCCATGCCGCGCTCGCCCTTGACGGTCAGGACGTTGTCCCGGAGCTCGATATCGATGTCCTTCTCGTCCATCCCCGGCACTTCCGCCACCAGCATTATGTCGTTTTCGGTCTCGTAGATATCCACCGGAGGCACCCATGTCCCCCTGTCCATCGAAACGGACTCGCCCCGCTGCATGCTTTCGTCGAAGAGGCGGTTCATCCTCTCCTGAAGTGTTACAAGGTTTTTGATAGGGTCCCAGCGTACCAGAGTCATAATTTTATCTCCTTTTTTTGTTACGCCTACTCTTTAGCACTCCTAATACGTGAGTGCTAATAATATAACCCGGAAACTCGGGATAATCAAGAAAAAAATAACCGAAAGCTTTATCTTGACACCCAAGCCGCTTATCCTGTAATTTATACTTATGAAACAAAAAGATACGCCCCTTGCCGATTTCTTGTGGCGGTTCACCAGGAACCCGCTCGCCCTCTCGGGCAGCGCCGTGATAATATTTCTTTTCATCATCGCCATATTCGCCCCCATGCTGGCCCCGTACGACCCCGACCTGATAGACACGGCGAACATCCTGGCCCACCCCACCGCGGGCCACTGGCTTGGCACGGACGAGCTGGGTCGGGACGTACTGTCCCGGATGATATTCAGCGCCAGGATATCGCTTCTGGTAGGCTTCGTCGCCGTGGGGATAGCCACGATTATTGGCGTGATAATCGGCGCTATATCCGGATATTACGGTGGCTGGGTTGACAGCATACTCATGCGGTTCGTGGACATCATGCTCTGCTTCCCGACAATATTCCTGATACTCGCGGTAATCGCGGTGCTCGGGCCGTCTATCTGGAATATCATGATAATAATCGGGGTCACAAGCTGGATGGGCGTGAGCCGGCTCGTGCGGGCGGAGTTCCTCACGCTCAAGGAGCGCGACTTCGTCATGGCCTCGAAGGCCGTCGGCGCCAGGGACCTCCGTATAATCTTCCGGCACATCCTCCCGAACGCGATGGCGCCCGTGTTCGTCTCGGTCGTACTGGGCGTGGGCGGGGCGATACTCATCGAGTCGTCTCTTAGCTTCCTCGGCCTTGGGGTCCAGCCGCCGACGCCGTCCTGGGGCAACATGCTCACCGCGGGCAAGGACAACATCGAGATTGCATGGTGGCTGTCGCTATTCCCCGGCCTCGCGATACTCGTCACCGTCCTGGGCTATAACCTCCTGGGCGAGGGCTTGCAGGATGCGCTGAACCCGAGGCTGAAAGATTAAGTAATGCTCTGGCTACCCCTATCGCTCCTTTCCGCGTTCTTTCAGGCGACGACGGACGCCCTGACCAAGCGCGAGCTGAAGGCGACGGACGTATTCATGACCGCGTGGCTCAGGAATATCCTGGCCGTACCGTTCCTCCTTCTGACCCTCTTCTTCATCCCGATACCGCACCTCGACACGACTTTTTATCTCGCCGTGGCGGCCGGGCTGCCGCTCGAGATAGTCTCGACGCTCCTCTACATCAAGGCGATTGAGATATCGCCGCTATCATTAACGATGCCCTTCCTGGCGCTCACGCCGTTTTACCTCCTGGCGACATCGTTTATCCTGCTGGGGGAAGTCCCCAGCCTGCAAGGCGTCGCCGGGGTATGCCTGCTGGGGGTCGGCGCATACCTGCTGAACGTCCGGTCGGTGAGGGAGGGCGGCATTTTTGCGCCGTTCAGGGCCGTATACAAGGAGCGCGGCTCGCTGATGATGATGGCCGTGGCGGCCATATTCGCCTTCACCTCCGATTTCTCGAAACTGGCGATACTGCACTCCTCGGCGCTGTTTTTTGCCGTGTTCTACCTGGCCTCATTCTCGCTCCTGTTCACGCCCATAGCGCTTTTCTTGTCGAGGAAGAGCCTCAGGAGCCTGAAAGGCAAGATGTCCGGGCATGTCTTTGTCGGAGCCGCCCTTGCCGTCACCAGCATTACCCAGAACCTCGCCATGGTGCTGGCCCAGGTCAGCTACGTCGTCGCAGTAAAGCGCACAAGCCTTCTTTTTTCAATAGTTTTCGGGCATTACCTCTTCCGCGAGAAGGATGCCCGGCACAGGCTAATAGGTGGGGCGGTGATGGTCGCAGGGCTCGTGGTTATGGCACTTTAGCAAAATTTTTTCTTGACAAAAATAGTTACCTTCTGCTAATCTTTGGACACATATTTATCCTTATCCAGAGCTGGCGGAGGGACTGGCCCTACGAAGCCCGGCAACCTGGCGTAACCGCCAAGGTGCCAATTCCAGCAGGACATTTGGGTCCTGGGAGATAAGGAGGAGTAATCGTTACAGTTACCCCCTCC
>JBEKYB010000073.1:0-7161 GCA_049511435.1 Nitrospirota bacterium
GACCACGGGAACATGTTCGGGGCGGTCGAGTTCTACTTAAAAGCGGTAAAGGCCGGGATAAAACCCATAATCGGCTGCGAGATGTACGTCTCCAAGGGGAGCCGTTTCGAGAGGAACAGCGGCGGGGCCTCCGAGGCCGCGTACCACCTCGTCCTGCTGGCCAGGAACCTGGACGGGTACAGGAACCTCATGAGGCTTGTAAGCATCGGGTATATCGAGGGTTTTTACTATAAGCCCCGTATAGACAAGGACTCGCTCGCTCAGTATTCGGGCGGGCTGATAGGGCTTTCCGCCTGCCTCAAGGGCGAGGTGGCCTCAAAACTCATGGCCGGCGACATGGAAGCAGCCAGGAATGCGGCGCTTGAATACAGGCGCATACTCGGCCCGGAGAATTTCTACCTGGAGCTTCAGGACAACGGGCTCGAAGAACAGAGGAAGGTCAACGAGCTGATGCTGGAGCTTTCCAACGAGACCGGCATACCGCTCGTCGCGACCTCGGACTGCCATTATTTCAAGCGTGAGGAGGCGCGGGCGCACGAGGCCCTGCTCTGCATCCAGACCGGCAAGACCATGAGCGACACCACGAGGATGCGCTTCCAGACGGATGAGTTCTACTTCAAGCCCGCCGAGGAGATGGAGTCGGCATTCGAATTCCACCCGGAGGCGATATCGAATACGGTAAAGATAGCGGAACGCTGCAACCTGAAGCTGGCATTCGACGAATACCACCTGCCACACTACGACGTCCCGGAAGGCTACACGAAGGAGTCCTACCTGGAAGAGCTGGCCCGTAAGGGACTTGAAAGACGGCTTATAGACGTAAAGGACAATAATAAGGCGTACCATGACCGGCTTGAGAGCGAGCTGGAAATAATAAAGTCCATGGGTTTTGCGGGGTATTTCCTGGTGGTGTGGGACTTCATAAGCTACGCCAAGGGCCGGGGCATCCCGGTGGGTCCGGGACGAGGCTCGGCCGTCGGCAGCCTTGTTGCGTATGCCCTCGAGATTACGGACATCGACCCCCTTCCTTACGGCCTGCTGTTCGAGAGGTTCCTCAACCCCGAGCGCATCAGCATGCCCGATATAGACATAGACTTCTGCATGGACCGGCGGGACGAGGTAATAACCTACGTCCGCGAGAAGTACGGCCCCGACCACGTCTCGCAGATAATCACGTTCGGCACGATGCTGGCAAGGGGCGCGATAAGGGACGTGGGCCGCGTGCTTGACGTGCCATACGGAGACGTGGACAGGGTGGCAAAGCTCGTGCCGGAGACGCTCAAGATCACGCTGGACGAGGCGGTGGAGCAGGAGCCGAAGCTCAGGGAGCTGATAAAGACCGACGCGCGGGTCAAGGAGATATTCGATACGGCGAAGGTGCTCGAAGGCCTGACCAGGCATGCGTCCAAGCACGCCGCGGGCGTTGTTATCTCGCAGGAGCCGCTCACCGACTATACGCCTTTATACAGGGACGCAGGCGGAGAGATAGTCACCCAGTACGCCAAGGACGAAATAGAGAAAATCGGACTGGTCAAGTTCGATTTCCTGGGCCTCCGCACGCTCACGGTTATAGATAACGCCGTGAAGCTGATAAACAAGGGGCTGCCGGAGGAGGAGAGGTTCAGCCTGGGCTCGCTTAAGCTTGACGAGCCGGACGAGGAGACTTACAGACTCCTTTCCTCCGGTGATGCCGGCGGTATATTCCAGCTCGAGTCCTCCGGGATGCGGGACCTCCTGATAAGGATTAAGCCGGACAAGTTCGAGGACCTAATCGCCATAATCGCCCTGTACCGGCCGGGCCCGATGCAGAGCGGCATGCTGGACGACTACATAAAGGGCAGGCGCGGCCTTAAGAAGATCGCCTACGACCCGCCGCAGCTGGAGGAGATACTTAAGGACACATACGGCGTAATCGTATACCAGGAGCAGGTCATGCAGATAGCCGTCCGGCTTGCCGGTTTCACGATGGGACAGGCCGACACGCTCAGGAAGGCGATGGGCAAGAAGAAGCTCGACGTCATGGTCAAGATGAAGGAGTCATTCGTAAAGGGCGCCTCTGCGAGGGGTATCCCGGTGAAGAAGGCGGACGCGGTCTTCGAGCTTATGCAGAAGTTCGCCGAATACGGCTTCAACAAGTCCCACAGCACGGCCTATGCCCTCATCACGTACCAGACCGCGTATCTCAAGACGCACTACAAGGTGCAGTTCATGGCCGCGCTCCTGTCGTCGGAGATGGACAACACCGACAAGATAGTTAAATATATCTCGGACTGCCGCGCCCTGGGCATCCCCGTCCTGCCACCCGACGTGAACCGCTCGGAGGCCAACTTCACGGCCGCGAGCGACAGCATCCTCTTCGGCCTCGCGGCCGTGAAGAACGTCGGCTTCTCGGCAATTGAGTCCATCATCGAGGTCAGGGAGAGCGGCGGCCCGTTCAAGTCGCTTTTCGACTTCTGTAAAAGGGTGGACCTCAGGAAGGTGAACAGGCGCGTCATCGAAGGTTTAATAAGGTGCGGCGCGTTCGATTCAACCAGCGTCCCGCGCGCCAGGATGACCGCGGTGCTGGACACGGCGATGGACGGCGGGAACCAGCTTGCCAGGGAGCGTCAGGCGGGCCAGTCCTCGATATTCGACCTTATGTGCGACGCGGGCGGGAAAGACGCGCACGAGGAGTACCCGGACATCCCGGAATGGCACGAGGGCGAGCTCCTGGCGTACGAGAAGGAGACTATAGGCTTCTACATTACCGGCCATCCGCTGGCGCGGTTTGAAAAGGACGTGAAACGCTACGCGTCCAACAGCACCGAAGAGCTGGCTGAGCTCCCGGACGGGCGCGAAGTCACCATCATAGGCGTAGTGCGCTCCAGGAAAAGTTCTGTCACCAGGCGAGGCGACAAGATGGCATACCTTGTGATGGAGGACCTTCAGGGCACAGTCGAGGTGATAGTGTTCCCGGAGCTTTACAAGACCACAGAGAAGTATCTTGAGTCCGACGTCCCGCTCCTGATATCCGGCACATTGGACAGGGGCGAAAAGGGAGTCAAGATCAAGGCGACGAAGCTGGCTTCGCTTACGGAGGTACGGGAGAAGATGACGAGCCGGGTGGACATAAAGCTCTCGGCGACGGGCGCCACTCCCGAAGACCTCTTGAGGCTCCGCGAGGTCATGCTCCGTTACAGGGGCGGCTGCCCCGTTTACCTTAAAATCAACATGCCGCGCCACGGGAACTCGCTGCTTTCCGTAAAGACCGGCAAGGACCTTAGTGTAACGCCGACGGAAGGGCTCATAAACGAGGTCGAGCACCTGCTGGGGGCGGGCGCGGTATCGCTGGGTTAGGAGGGTTATGTCCTATAATTTTTTGGAATTCGAGAAGCCGCTTGCGGAGATTGAGACAAAAATTGAGGATCTCCGCATGGCTGCGGGCGGGAGTGCTGAGACCGACGGAGAGATAAAGAAGCTCCTCAAAAAGGCGGACGAGCTGAGGGAGCGCATCTTCGCCAACCTCACCCCCTGGCAGAAGACGCAGGTCGCGCGCCACCAGGACAGGCCTACCACCGAGGACTTCATAAACTCCCTGATGCGGGACTTCATCGAGATGCAAGGGGACAGGCTCTTCGCCGAAGACCCGGCGATAATCGGCGGTATGGCCTGGTTTGACAACCAACCGGTGATGGTAATAGGACACAACAAGGGCAAGACGACCAAGGACAAGATAAAGAGGAACTTCGGCTGGCCGCACCCGGAGGGATACAGAAAGGCGATGCGGCTGATGAGGTTTGCCGAGAAGTTCGAAAGACCGATCATTACCTTTATCGATACCGCGGGCGCGTATCCGGGGATAGGCGCCGAAGAGCGCGGCCAGAGCGGAGCAATCGCGCAGAGCCTGTACGAGATGTCGGCGCTGAAAGTCCCGGTAATAGCGGCGGTGCTGGGTGAGGGCGGCAGCGGCGGGGCCCTGGCGCTCGGCGTCGCGAACCGGGTCTTGATGCTGGAGCACGCGATCTATTCCGTCATATCCCCCGAAGGCTGCGCGGCGATACTATGGAAAGACGGGACCAAGGCCCCCGAGGCGGCGGAGCTGCTTAAGCTGACGGCGCAGGACCTTATGAAACTTGGAATCGTGGACGAAGTGGTTAAGGAGCCGGTCGGCGGCGCGCACAGGGACTACCAGCTGACCTCAAAAAACCTTGAGAAGGCTCTGAAAAAACACCTGAAGGAGCTTTCCAAACTTTCCCCCGAAGAACTGGCCGACGACCGCTACAGGAAGTTCCGCGCCATCGGATGTTTCGGCCATGACCAGGATAAAGTCTCCGCCGAATGACAGACTCCATTGCGTTCCGGGTCAAGACCGAAAAGCGTCATATCGCGTACGTGAACTTCATCATCGAGGCTTATGACGGCATGGCCGTCGTGCGTACCGCCGACCCAGGGCAGGGTATCCTTGAAGTCCTCGTATCGCCGGACTTCGTGGATGATTTCAAGGAGCTGGCCCTGGCGCTGAACAAAGAGGTCCCGTTCGCGGTAATAGAGTAATCTTTACTAAAGCCCGAGCGACTTCTTAAGCTCGTCCTCGGTCATCTCGCCCAAGGCCTGGGCCTTTACCTGCCCGTCCTTCAGCATAATAAACGTAGGCAGGCCCGTTATCCCGTACTTCGATGTCGTGTCCCTGTTCTCGAGCACGTTAACCTTAAGCACCTTGACCTTGCCGGACATCTCGGTGGCCAGGGCGTCTACCGTCCCGGCCATATTCTTGCAGTGCGAGCATGACGGCGACCAGAATTCCACAATAACGGGCTGGTCCGTCTTTATAGCCTGCTCGAAACCGGCATCGGTCACATTGACCGCGCCTCCCTGGCTGCCGCCGGGTGAAGAGGTATTTCCCTCCTGAGTCTTCCCGCAGGCGGCGAACAATAGTACTACGAAGAGCAGCGCGGCTGCCGCGGCTGATTTATTCATAAGATAGCCTCCCTTTTCACCCGCCATGTGAATGAATACCCAGGTCCTTTTTCAGGCGCCCTTTCGGTATCGCGCCCATGGTCCTGGCCTTTACCTTACCGTCGAATATCAGGAAAAAAGCCGGTACGCCGCTTACGCCGAAGATGACGGGACTTGCGGCGTTCTCCAAGATATTAACCTTTGCCACCTTGTACCGGCCCGCAAGCTCCGCGGCTAGCTTATCCACTACCTTCGCCATCTTCTTGCAGTGGCCGCACTCCGGCGACCAGAACTCCAGCACCACGGGCATGTCCGAGAGCATTACCTCGTCGTTGAACGTCTCGTCCGAGATGTCCACCGGCTTCGAAGGCCCTTTATCTTTAAGACTATTGTCCATTTACTTATTTTAGCTTATTTTGGCACTATTTACATGGAGAAACGAAAATATTAGAAAGGGCGGCTTGCCATGTATTATTTTTGATTCATCGAACGTTCCGTAAACTGCCAGCGCCCGGAATACGGGCAGATGGCCACTTCACCCGATGCCTCATAATTAACACATGGTCAGCCGCCCTGGTAGCATTTGGCACGCTACACTTCGGTCTCCCGCAGGCAACGGGCGGCCTCTTCGGGCGGCGTGGGGTTGATGTAGAAGCCGGAGCCCCACTCAAAACCCGCGACCTTTGTCAGCCTGGGCATTATCTCTATATGCCAATGAAAGTCCTGGCCCAGGGTGTGCCAGTGGCCCTTCCGGGGTATCCGGTTGGGCGCGGTATGCAGGATAAAGTTGTACGGCGGGTTATTAAGCGTCTTGGCTATCTTCTTTAAAGTGACCTTCATCACCCAGGCCAGGTCTTCTATCTCCTCGGGCAAGGCGTCTGTATAGGCGCAGGAATGGCGTTTGGGCATTACCCATACCTCAAACGGGAACCGGGGTGCGAACGGACAAAAGGAGATGAAATGAGGCGTTTCAATGACGTTCCTGTCCGGCATCGTCTGCTCCTGGCAGATGACGTCGCAGTAGATGCACCTCTCCTTGAAGTCGTAAAAGGATTTCGCCCCGTCGAGCTTCTCCTTTACGTCCTTGGGGATAATGGGCGTGGCAATTATCTGGGAATGAGGGTGCGAGAGGGATGCCCCGGCGGTCTTGCCGTGGTTTTTGAATACGAGCACATAGCGGAGCCTTGGATCCCGCTCGAGGTCGATTATGCGCTCCCTGTACGCATGGAGTATCCTGACTATCTGCGGGGTTTCAAGGTCTTCCAGCCTGGTGTCGTGCCGGGGCGATTCTATCACCACCTCGTGAGCGCCTATGCCGTTCATCTTGTCGAATATGCCTATCCCCTGGCGGTCAAGGTCGCCTTCTATCTTAAGCGCAGGGAACTTGTTGGCGGTGACGCGCGTATACCACCCGGGGCCGTTCTTGGCCGAGCCCGGTTCGCGGTATGAAAGGATTTCCGGCGGGGTCATGGTCTCGTTGCCCGGACAGAAAGGACAGGCTCCGCCGCCCTCTTTTTCTTCTTCGGGAAGTGAGGAATTGAAATCGGTGGGCCGCTTCGCCCTTTCGGTGGATATTATTACCCAGCGGCCTATTACGGGGTCTTTCCTTAGCTCGGGCAATCTTAGGACGCCTTTTTTTGCCTGTCCTCAAGGACTTTTGTGATGACTCTTTTCAGCTCGTTCACCCTGACGGGCTTGTTTATGTACTCGAACGCGCCCATGTTCATGGCCTCCAGGTAGGACTCGACCTCGCCGTATGCGGTAATCATTATTACTCCTATGTTATCATCCATCTTCTTGATTTCCCGCAGGAGTTCAAACCCGTCCATAAGAGGCATACGCATGTCGGTTATTACGAGGTCGAAGCTGTGGAGCTTGATTGTATCGACGGCCTCCTTGCCGTTGGCAGCCGTCTCCACCTTGTACCCTTCCTTCGTCAGGATCTTGGAGAGGCCTTCCCTGGCATTTTCCTCATCGTCCACCACAAGTATTACTGCTGATTTTATTATACTATCCAATTTCAATAACCCCCGTTCTATCCTTATGAATATTTGTAAAACTATAGCATAGGGAGGTATATGCGTCAAGGTAACCGGGAAAATTTTTAATCCTTCGAGGTTATGAATTTAATCGGAATATGCCCTGTAGGCCTATAAGAGTGAGGTTTTTCTCCAGGACGACGCGCCTTTTCATGTGTGGGATTACAAGGTCCGCCAGGCCGCCGGT
>JBEKYB010000074.1:0-7110 GCA_049511435.1 Nitrospirota bacterium
GAATGGCCTTCGGCGTGTTCGTAATGGTCGGAATTTACCTGTTCGTGAGATAAAGGGGAAACTGCCTTGACCGGATATATGATGAACAGCCTGGGCTACCCGATAATCAGCCTCGTCACCTTCCTGCCCGTCTTCGGCGCAATCGGGATATTGCTGCACGTGAAGAAGAGCGACGGCCTGCCCAGGTGGATGGCCCTTGCCACCACGGGCGTAACCTTCATCATCTCATTGCCGCTCCTCCTGAACTTCGACAAGACTACGCACAACATGCAGTTCGTCGAGTCCAAGCCCTGGATACCGGCCTGGAACGTGAACTATATCGTCGGAGTGGACGGCATAAGCGTCCTTCTCGTGCTTTTGACGACGCTTCTGTCTTTCATCTGCGTGCTGTCCTCCTGGAAGGCGATACAGACCAAGGTGAAGGAGTACATGATAGCCCTCCTCCTCCTTGAGACCGGGATGATAGGGGTATTCGTATCCCTCGACCTCTTCCTCTTCTATATCTTCTGGGAGGCTATGCTCATCCCGATGTTCCTGTTGATAATCATCTGGGGCGGGCCCAGGCGGCTCTATGCCGGCCTGAAGTTCTTCCTGTACACGCTGGCGGGCAGCGTCCTGATGCTTTTGGGCATCATCGCACTCTACTACGAAGGCGGCAGGACCTTCGAGATAGTCAGGCTCATGGGCCGGAACTTCCCGCTCGAGTTCCAGTACTGGGTCTTCCTGGCCTTCTTCATCGCCTTCGCCATAAAGGTGCCGATGTTCCCGTTTCATACATGGCTGCCGGACGCGCACGTCGAGGCCCCCACCGCGGGCAGCGTCATCCTTGCCGGGGTGCTCCTGAAGATGGGGACATACGGCTTCCTGCGGTTCAACCTCCCGATGTTCCCGGCGGCGACCATGCACTTCACTCCCATTATCCTGGCGATGTCGGTCATAGCGATAATCTACGGCGCGCTCGTGGCCATGATACAGAAGGACCTGAAAAAGCTGATTGCATATTCTTCCGTCAGCCATATGGGCTTCGTCACCCTAGGCATCTTCGCGCTCAACACCCAGGGGATGGAAGGCGGCATACTCCAGATGATTAACCACGGCGTCACCACGGGGGCCCTATTCCTGTGCGTCGGCATCATCTACGAGAGAACGCACACAAGGATGATAGCCGATTTCGGCGGCCTGACCAAGAGGCTGCCGGTATATGCGGTGTTCTTCATGATATTCACGCTCTCGTCGCTGGGGCTTCCGGGCATGAACGGCTTCGTGGGCGAGTTCCTCATACTGCTGGGCGCGTTCACCACCCAGAGGCTCTACGCCGTCATCGGCACCACGGGCATCATCCTGGGCGCGGCATACATGCTGTGGATGTACCAGCGCGTGATGTTCATGGAGCTGAAGCCCAAGAACGAATCGCTGCTTGACCTTGGCTGGCGCGAGGCCGCTACACTCCTGCCGCTTGCGGTTCTGGTGTTCTGGATAGGCGTATTCCCGAACCCGCTCCTGGGCGTGGTGCACGAGACCGTGAGGCACCTCCTCGAGCAGGTGAACGGCCAGACGCAGATGACGGCGCAGGCAAAGTGGTTCTTAAACTTCTGAAGGAGTCATAAATGCCTTTCTCCATGGACAACATCGTCTCGATAACGCCTGAAATAATCATGCTGTCCCTGGCGATGGTCGTGCTGCTCCTGGGGCTCTTCGTCCGCGCCAAGAGGATGTACCTGCTGGCATATCTTTCGCTCGCGGGGATTGCCGCCGCGGCCTTCAAGACGTGGTCCATGAAGGGGATGGAGCTTACCACCTTCTCGGGGATGTTCGTCCTGGACGGCTATTCGACGTTCTTCAAGATGCTTTTCTATCTCGCCGCGGCCCTGGCGGTCCTCATCTCCGTTAACTACATCAAGATGGAGAAGATAGAGAAGGGCGAGTATTACGGGCTGCTCCTCTTTGCTACTGTCGGCATGATGATCATGGCCTCGGGCGCAGACCTCATCACGATTTACCTCGGGCTCGAGCTCATGGCCATGTCGGTGTACATACTCGCGGGGTTCATCAGGAAGTCCATGCGCTCGAACGAGGCGGCGCTGAAATATTTTCTATTAGGGGCGTTCTCCTCGGGCATACTCCTCTACGGCATCGCCATCATATACGGCATAACCGGCACGACCAACCTCAAGGACATCGCGGCCTTCATCCACACCGGTCAGTACAGCAGGCCCGCCCTTATACTCTCCGTCATGCTCCTGATAGCCGGGTTCGGCTTTAAGATCGCGGCGGCGCCCTTCCATATGTGGGCGCCGGACGTGTACGAGGGCGCTCCCACTTCCGTCGCGGCGTTCATGTCCGTTGGACCGAAGGCCGCCGGGTTCGCGGCGTTCCTGAGGGTCTTTGTCGTCGCCTTCGCCGGCATCCAGCCCGACTGGACGGTTATAATCACGGCCCTCGCGATACTTTCGATGCTGATCGGGAACGTGGTCGCGATATCCCAGACCAACATCAAGAGGATGCTCGCTTACTCGAGCATCGCGCATGCCGGCTACGCAATGGTCGGCTTTGTCGCGGGCGGCCGGCAAGGCATCTCCAGCGTGATGATGTACCTGCTCATATATACCTTCATGAACGTAGGCGCGTTCGGCATGGTCACGGTGCTGAGCCGCGGCGGGATGTCCGGCGAGAGGATAGAGGACTTTGCGGGTCTCGCCAAAAGGAACAAGCTGGCGGCGCTGCTTATGCTGATATTCATGTTCTCCCTCGCGGGGATACCTCCTACTGCCGGGTTCATCGGCAAGTTCTATATCTTCATGTCCGCCGTAAACGCGGGCTTCCTGTGGCTGGCGATTATCACCGTCGTCATGAGCGTGGTCTCCGCGTTCTTTTACCTGCGGGTCGTGATGGTGATGTACATGAAGGAGCCGGAGGAGGACTACAAGCTGTCTACGTCATTCTCGGCGAGTGTTGCCATGGCCGCCGCTGCTTACGGCGTACTGTATATCGGGATGAGCCCGTATGCGGTCATAAATTTCGCCGTCAACTCGGTCTCGAAGCTTCTTACCTAATTCTTTTCCAGTCTTTCTATTTCCTTCTGCACCCTTGCGGCATCGTCGTATTCCCTCTCGGTGTCGCCAGGGTAGTTCTTCAAATAAAGCCTGAAGTACTGAACCGCCAGTTTCTTTTCTCCCTTCCTCTCGTATGCGACGGCGATATTAAAGATGGAGTCCTTGTCAAGCGGAGCAAGGCTCAGCGCCCTGGCATATTCGTCTATGGACCGGTCAAGCTCTCCGGCCCGGTAATAGGCTGAGCCTAAGTTCCTGTGCGCCTTCGCCATGTCAGGAGCCAGGCGGACCGTGGTTTCCAGCTCACGTATCGCTCCCACGTAGTCCTTCCGCATGAGGTATATCGTGCCCAGGCTGTAGTGGGCCTGGACGTTGTCGTGGTCAGCAGACAGGACCTGGTTGAAACAGGAGAAGGCCTCCTGGTCCCTGTGCAGCTGCACCAAAACGACCCCCAGGCCGGTCAGCGTGATTGTGTTAGGCTCGAGCTGGACGGCCCGCTCCATTAACCCCACCGCCCCTTCCAAGTCTCCCTGGCGCCACAGGGACAGTCCTGACATGTATAACGGTCTTGCCTTGAGTGGCGATTTTCCGGCGGAATCCATCCAGACGGAGGTCTCGGAACGGTAGACCGCGTTCCTGGCAACCGTCGCCGCGCCGAGGGATACAAATGCCGCTACGCCGGCCACGGCCAGAATCAATTTCCTCCGTCCGGCAACAGAAGAGGCGAGGGCGCCCGCGGCAAGCCCGGCCAGTATCGACGGACCGGCCAGCGGGAGGTACAGCCGGTGTTCCACCATCACGTCCGCTATGGGCATTGCGGTTTCGACGATAAGCGCGACAAAGAACCATAGCCCAAGAAAACCCGCCGTCCGGTTAGCTCGCCAGAGCCTGTAGAGCATGTAAAAGATGGCGGCCAGGACAAAGATGGAGACAAGAAGCCTGGGGTCCAGTATTGAGACTATGTCCGGGACGTCGTGGTCGATGTTCAGGTTGAAGGGGAATACCGCCTTCAGAATGTATAGAGGCACGACGTAAGCCTCGGTCATGCAGTTTACAAGCAGGTTCCTTGGCATGGTGGGGTGCGGGCCGATATAGCCGATGTAGAGCCTGAATGCCGAGAAAAGTACGGAGGTTAAGACCAAAGCGGCAATGAAAGCCTTAGGTTTTTTCTCCCTGCCCCGCAGGATGTACTCATAGGCAAGGACCATAAGCGGCAGCGTGACCGCGTTTTCCTTGGAGGTTAACGCCAGAAGGAAGGAAAGACCGGCAAGGGCGGCCCATTTCTTCTTCCCGGTATCCCGGAAGGTAACGTACAGGATGAAGGCCAGGATGTAGAAGAAGGCCGCGAGAAGCGCCGAGCGGCCGACTATATTGCTGACAGCCTCCGTTTGGACGGGGTGCAGGGCGAAGACAAGTCCCGCTATTAATGCCGAAAGAAGCTTTTTGTCCCTGTCCTTCAGGATGAGGAGGGCAAGGAAGAAAACGAGCAACGAGTTAAGTGTGTGCAAGATAATGTTAAAAAGGTGATAGCCAAGGGTGTCGAGGCCGCCTAGACGGTAGTTCAGCGCAAAACTCAGGTACCACAGCGGCCGCCAGCTGGAATGTTCGAGTTTATCCGAATTTGCCTTCGCTACCAGGAAGTATTCGGGTATATATTTTAAGTCGGTAATGTACGGGTTATCCACAATCGTATGGAAATCATCGTACAGGAAGGGCGAATGGAGTGTGCCCAGGTAAACAAGTATCGCCGCGAATCCTATTGTCAAAACCGCGGCGGCATAACTTTTTTTCATCTGGATTTCTCTAAATATGAACGAATTCCATGAAATCACGCCTATTTTAGGCGCCTTCCAGGACTTTCTTCCAAGGCATTATTCTATAACCGCAAGCTCCGGAAATCAACTGTTAATCCTTGCGAAAACTTGACACTATGCCCCGATTTGATATAATATTAATAGAAAGAAAGATTATAAGTACTTGTTCTTTGATGACATTTTATCATATTGAAGGTTGCCGGAGCGGACGTAGGATGAGTTATGGGGGCTGGAATCGGGAGCGTAAGTGCTCGTCTCTTGCCTCCTTTCGGGACGGGTGCCCAAGCTTACCGGACGGCCCCCATAATCCTGAAATTCGTTCCGGTCGAATAAATTGAGGATAGGGATAAAAAAGAATGGCTGGGAGGAGGTGAGACGCCTTCTGAAAAATATTCCTCTATCCTCAAGGAATTAAAAGGCAAAGGTACCGCGCTGGTTCACGAACGGTAACGTTTAACAACTCATCCGTAGGGTGCCTATACCACCTCAAAGCGTGGCAGACCGGACAAAAGGCCTGTTGCTGACGGATAGGGAAAAAGGGACTGAAGCGCGGTATCTTTTATCTGCTATTTATATCCCATTTCCCGTAATGAGCCCCGCTTTTCGCGCCAGTCCTTCTTCACCTTTACCCGCAAATCGAGATATATCTTGGAGCCTAAAAGCTTTTCTATGTCTTCCCTTGCGGCCTGGCCTATCTTTTTAAGCATTTTCCCGCCGTCGCCGATGATTATCCCCTTTTGCGAGTCCTTCTCCACGTAGATATCCGCCTGCGTATATACCAGCTTGCCCCTCTCTTTCATCTCCTCGACCAGCACCGCGACGGCGTAGGGTATCTCCTCTTTGGTCATGAGAAATATCTTTTCACGGATTATCTCGGCTGCGATGAACCGCTCGGGCTGGTCGGAAAGCTCGTCCTCCGGGTAGTACTGCGGCCCCTTGCTCAGGTATCGGATTATCGTCTTCAGGAGGGCGTCCAGGTTCTCTTTCGTCCGCGACGAGACCGGGATAACCTCGTCGAACCCGTACATCCCGGAATATTCATCTATAAGAGGCAGGACCGCCGGTTTCTCGACCAGGTCTATCTTGTTTATTATGAGGAAGACCTTCGTTTTGGCCTCTTTTAAGAATTTTATTATGTCCTTCTCGATAGGCCCGGGTCTCTTGTTCGACTCGGCCATGAAAAGTATGATGTCCACTTCCTGAGAGGCCTCGCGCGCCACCTTAACCATATACTCGTTCAGGAGGCCGCGCGGCTTGTGCATTCCGGGCGTGTCCAGGAATATCACCTGGGCGTCCGGCAGCGACAATATCCCGGTTATCTTGTTCCTTGTGGTCTGCGGCTTGTCCGATACGATTGATATCTTCTCGCCCAGGAGTGCGTTCATGAGCGTGGATTTCCCGACGTTCGGGCGGCCAATTATCGATACGAATCCGGATTTGTATATTTTTTTAGGCAATCTTAGACTCCTAGTTTTCATTGTTTAACTGTATCTTTATCTTCAGTGGTGCTTATCTTTTTGGTTTTTGGGGATTTAGGATGATATGAAGACAGATTTTTCTTGCTTCCATAATAATGGTCTTCGTCCTTAACAGTTTTGTTTTTATGGCGCCCAGCGAAAGCCGTAGATGATAAAAATATTGTTAGCGAAAAGATAATCAAAAGCACCATTCCGATGCAAAAATTAAGCAAACATCCGCCGCCCGTAATAATTTTGCCGAGTTTTCTCTGGCGACCACTTTTCGTTAGGGGGATGCCTATTTGTCTCGACAGCCTAGCCTTCGCTGCGGATACGCCTAAAGCTCTTTTCCATGAAAAGCCGCCCCTGTTCATACATTCCCCCTCTCAAATTAGGTGGATAACTCAACCGGTACCTTCTCCGCCCAAACTTTTACTTCCAACGCCTATAAATATCATTCCCTACTCCCAGTAAATCCAGCGCGCGTCCGGCTATGGAGTTTACAAGGTCGTCTATGGTCTTGGGCTGGTTATAGAAGCCGGGCATTGCGGGCAGGATATGCACGCCGAGCCGCGAGAGTTTCAGCATGTTCTCCAGGTGGATTGCGGAGAGGGGCGTCTCGCGCGGGATAAGGACGAGGCTCCGCTTCTCCTTGAGAATCACGTCCGCGGCCCTCTCGATAAGGTTGTTCGCGTACCCGTTCGCAATCCCGGCCAGCGTCTTCATCGAGCAGGGCGCGACTACCATCCCTGCGACCGGATAGGAACCGCTCGAAATGGGCGCATAAAG
>JBEKYB010000075.1:0-7098 GCA_049511435.1 Nitrospirota bacterium
AGTGGTAAAAACCGTTATAACAAACCCAATCATTGCACCTTTAGATAGATTCCCTGTTCTCATCTGAATTAAATTTTATCCAGTATTTGGTTTTTATTTGCTTGAAACTCTTCTGGCGTTATAAGCCCAGCGTCAAGCAATTGCTTGGCTTTTTGTAATCTATCGACATCATCATCTTGTCGTGTTGGTTGAATATTCATGGTTTGCCCCATTTGCTGTCCTATTGGAATCCCAGCCCCAACTCCCATCCCTAAACCGAATCCGCCAGCCATAATGCCACCAGCCGCTCCAATCGTTGAAGCTCTTTTTGGATGGCTTACCACATTGACGCACCGTGGGCTGCTTGACCCAACCGCACTTAATGTATCATATTAATAACAGTAAGTTATGACTTTTTTAATTGATGGCAGCGAAAAATAAAATGATGCCCCCTCGCCTAAGGAAACCGATTCAGCACAATCGCCTTCAAGGATCGTCGCAATTAAATTTGTCATGGGATGCTCACCCATAAGTCTCCGCGGATTTTATCGCTTTGAGCTTATAATTAACCCAAAAGAATTATCATATTTTAAAATAAAAGCCCTATTTCGTCCAGTTTAAAATGAGTAATAGCCCACGTTGGGCATTTTATTAGCAAATGTGCAATAACGCGAAGTAATTATTGACCGTATAAATAGTAAGAATTGGTCCTGGTTAATGCGATAGACCGTTTAACTGGGACAGAAAAACCTTTCATTTTTTTAACGAGGGAAGTAAAATTCGGCGATTCGGCCAACATTTTTTTCAAATAGTGGTATAGTTATTGATTATGGGGGTATTGATAAAAATTATGGAGATACCCTGACGGAAGAATCGTCGCTATCCGGGGCGATGTGGTAGACGTGGAGTTTGACCAGGAACTCCCGCACATCGACGAGACCTTAGAGGTCTTGTGGGATAAGGGACGTCTTATCCTTGAAGTCCACCACCACCTGGGGTCTTCCGTCGTCAGAACTATAGCAATGGGCTTCACGGAGGGCCTTAAAAGGGGCACCCCTGTAAAGCGCACGCATTCCCCCCTCGAAGTACCCGTGGGCGAACCTACCCTGGGCAGGATCTTCAACGCAATGGGCGACCCCGTTGATGAGATGGGCCCGGTCGAGGCAGCCCAGTACAACCCCATACACAAAGAATCTCCCCCGATGTCGAAGCTGGTCGCCGCGAAGGAAGTATTCGAGACCGGCATAAAAGCCGTTGACCTGCTCGCTCCGTTCATCAGGGGCGGCAAGGTCGGCCTGTTCGGCGGCGCGGGCGTGGGCAAGACCGTCCTGCTGATGGAGTTCATATACAAGGCCGTCAAGGTCCACAAAGGCATATCGGTATTCGCGGGCATAGGCGAGCGGGTAAGAGAGGGGCATGAGCTTTGGCAGGAGATGCTGAAGGCGGGCGTGATGGAGCACTCCATCATGGTGTTCGGACAGATGAACGAGGCGCCCGGGGCCAGGTTCCGGGCCGGGCTTACCGCGATGACGATGGCGGAATATTTCCGCGACAAAGCCGGGAAGGACGTCCTCTTCCTTGCTGATAACGTGTTCCGTTTCATTCAGGCGGGCAATGAGGTCTCCACGCTCCTCGGCAGGATGCCCTCCCGCGTAGGCTATCAGCCCACCCTGACCAGCGAGCTTGCCGAGCTTGAGGAACGCATTACTTCCACCAGCGGCACCTCCATAACTTCTGTACAGGCGATATTCATCCCCGCCGACGACATAACCGACCCGGCGTGCGCGGGAGTCTTTCCGCACCTCGACACCTTCATCGTGCTCTCCCGGGAAATAGCCGGCAAGGGCCTATATCCCGCCATAGACCCGCTGCTTTCGAGGTCCAAGCTCCTTGAGCCCGAGACGGTCGGAAAGCGCCATTACGAAATAGCTCTTACCGTAAAGCAGCACCTCGCCCGCTACAAGGAACTGCAGGACATCATAGCGATGCTGGGCATCGAGGAGCTCTCACCGCAAGACAGACTGACGGTCTACCGGGCCAGGAAGCTGGAGCGCTTCCTTACCCAGCCTTTTTTCCTTACCGAAAAGTTCTCGGGAATGCCTGGAGTAAACGTCCCGCTCTCAGAGACCCTGAGAGGCTGCGAGGCGATAATATCTGGCGAACTGGATTCCGTAAGCGAGGAGTCTCTGTTTATGACAGGTAGCATACCCGGGGGCGCCAATGGGGTTCAGGCTTGAGATAACGACTCCGTCTTCCAGCGCGGAGTGGGAAGTAGAATCCCTCAGGGCCGAGGATTCTTCAGGATCGTTTGGCATTATGAGGAGACACTTAGGCTTTCTCACCATGCTCAGCCCCTGCATACTCATCTTCAGGCAGGGCGGCAAGGAGCTTTTTGCGGCGGTGGACGGCGGGATACTTAAGGTATCGTCCGGCGGGGTGACCATCGCCTCCCGGGAAGCGGTCGAGGGGGACGATTTCATGAAGCTAAAAGACCTCCTGAAGGACAAGTTTTACAGAAAGAAGGAAAAGGACATCACCTTCATGGACCTTCTCAACAACATGGAAAAGCTTCTTGTCGACAGCCTGATAAAGTTCGAGAAAGGATAAGGCGATGCGCAAGGATGATTTTCTCGAATCAATCGAGAAGGAGTCCAGAAGGCTTGAAGAGACGCGGAAGGGCGGAAGGGGGCTATGGCATTATGTGGTCACCGCCTGCTCGATCGGATGGCTCATCGTGATACCCGCTTTAGGGGGGGCATACCTCGGCCGCTTTTTGGACAGGCATCTGGGTACCGGCGGCTACTGGACGATGAGCTTCATAATGCTGGGCCTCGGCGCGGGAATATTCTGGATCTGGAGGCAGAACCTTCTTAACGGTGGGAAAAGGAAATGACGCATATAACGCCCGATACGATATTCAACGTAGGGCCCGCAGAGATAACCGATTCGGTCATCACGACATGGGTCGTGATGCTTCTGCTTTCCATGTCCGGTCTGGCCGCGTCCAGAAAGCTCAAACTCTACCCGGCCAGGTGGCAACTCCTGCTGGAGGCGCTTATGGAGGGCGTGAACAAGGCTATCGAGGAAGTCCTCGAGCGGGACCCGTGGCCCTTCCTGCCCGTGATAGGCACGCTGTGGCTTATGATAGCAGTGTCGAACCTTGTCGGTCTCATCCCGGGGCTCGTCTCGCCCACTAGGGACTTAAGCACCACCGCCGCGCTTTCGGTCATATCCCTTCTGGCCGTCCATTTCTACGGTATAAGGTACCAGGGGCTAGTCAAATATATAAAGCACTACATGGAGCCGACATTTATCTTGTTCCCGTTCCATATCCTGAGCGAACTCTCGCGCACGGTGGCGCTGATGCTCAGGCTGTTCGGGAATGTGCTTTCCGGCGAGATGATAGCAGGAGTGCTGCTGCTCGTTGCCGGCTTCATCGTCCCGGTTCCTTTTGCTCTCCTCGAAGTTGTAGTGGCCCTACTGCAGGCTTATATATTCGGGATGCTTACGCTCATCTTCATCGCGGCCGGTATCAGGGCCGTCGAGGCTGAGAAAAACAAGGAGGTGGCCTGATGAACCCTGTTACGATTGTCGTCTCGGTTTCCATAGTGGCGGCCGCTCTCGCCATCGCGGTCGGCGGGTACGGTCCGGCAAGGTCGGAGGGCGAGGCGGTCGCGAGGGCGATGGAGGCGATAGCCAGGCAGCCGGAATCGTCCGGCCAGATAATGAGGACGCTCTTCATCGGGCTCGCGTTTATCGAGGCTATCGCTATATACGCCCTCGTGATAGCGATGGTGATACTCTTTGCCAACCCTCTACTTGAGTATCTTAAAAAATGAAGATAAATATAACGACTTTCATAATACAGATTATCAACTTCGCCGTGATGGCGTACATCCTCTATAAGGTGCTTTATAAACCGCTCCGCGAAATAATGGAGAAGAGGAAACGGCTGGTAATGGCGGACGTTGACCGCGCCCTTGGGTTGAAGGAGGATGCGATCAAGATAAAGGAGACCTACGAGCGCCTCACAAAGGAGGCCGAGGGCTTCAGTAAAAAACTGGTGGAAAAGGCCGTCGAGGAGGCGGAGGAGACTAAAAGAAAAATCCTTGAAGAGGCCGCGCGCGAGGCAGCAGCCGAGAAGGAGAAGGCGGCGGCTGTTATCGAGAACGAGCACAAGGAGATGCTTGCGGCCCTGAAGGTGGAGGCGGCGGATGTCAGCGCCGAGCTTGCTATAAGGCTGCTGGCCCCGGTTGCCGACGAGTCACTTAACAAAAAACTCGCGGCCCTTATGTTCAAGGAGCTGGAGGAGCACCTTCCGATAACCACACAGCGCAAAAACAGGGACGGCGTTAAGGCGGTATGCGCGACCGCATTCTGCCTGGACAGGGAAGACTGCCTCTGCCTGGAGTCGATACTTCACGAATACATGGGGCCCGGCGTTAAAATCGAGCACAAGGTGGAGCCGGAACTGATAGCAGGTTTGCGGCTGTGGCTGGACGGCATGGTATTTGACGGGAGCCTGAAGGGGCAGCTCGCCGCATTCAGGCAGAACGCAATCGGGGGCCTTGAAGGTCATGCGGGAAATTCTTGAAAAAATAAAAAGCGCGGCCTCTCAAGCCAGCTTCCACATCATCAGGCGATCCGAGGGCGTGGTACTCGCGGTAGGGGACGGCATCGCGACTATAACCGGCCTTTACGGAGCGGGCCTTTACGAACTGCTTGAGTTTCCGGGCGGGGCGAGAGGGCTCGCATTCGACCTGGAACCGAACCGCATAAACGTCATCCTTTTGGACGGCGAAGCCGGGATAAGGACGGGCGACCCCGTATGGCTTACGGACAGGACTCTCTCGGTCCCGGTCGGCGCGGCACTGATTGGCAGGGTAGTCAACCCGCTTGGCAAGGCCATTGACGGGCTCGCCCCGCCGGCGTTCTCTACTTTTTATCCGCTTGAACGCGTGGCGCCCGGCGTCGTCAAGAGGGATTACGTATGCCAGCCGGTTTACACCGGGATACGCGCGATAGACTCGATGGTGCCCATCGGCAGGGGGCAGAGGGAGCTTATAGTAGGCGACAGCGCCTCAGGCAAGACATCTATCGCTGTTGATACCATCATCAACCAGAAAGACGACGACCTGATATGCATATATGTAGCCATAGGCCAGAAGGTTTCGACCACCCTCCGCGCAATTGAGCAACTGAGGAAGTACGGCGCGATGGAGCACACGGTGGTGGTATGTGCGGGCGCGGACAGTCCGCTCGGCCAGCAGTACATCGCCCCCTATGCGGGATGCGCCATCGCGGAGTATTTTTTCGATAAAGGCAGGGACGCGCTAGTGGTATACGACGACCTGACGAGGCACGCGGAGGCGTACAGGTCGTTGTCGCTCCTGCTTAGGAGACCGCCGGGCCGCGAGGCGTTCCCAGGGGATATCTTCTTCCTGCACTCACGGCTGCTTGAGCGCTCGGCCAAGCTGTCCAGCCGTTACGGCGGCGCTTCCATCACTGCGATGCCGATAGTCGAGACCCAGTCCGGGAGGATTTCGAGCTACATCCCGACGAACCTGATTTCGATAACCGATGGCCAGATATACCTCGACCCGGAGCTCTTCGACAAGAGCATACTGCCTGCCATCGATATACGGCGCTCCGTCTCGCGCGTCGGCGGCAACGCCCAGGTGAAGGCGATGCGCGACGTGGCAAAGAAGCTGAAAATCGAATATGAATATTTCCTGGAGGTAGAAGTATTCACGAAGTTCGGAGCGAGGCTGGACGAAGAGACGGTCTCGGTCCTTAGGCGCGGCGAACGGCTGAGGGAAATACTAAAACAGGAGCGCTTTGCGCCGATGCCGGGCGAGGAGCAGATTTGCGTCTTTTACGCCCATGGGCAGGGATATCTGGACTCGCTGGAGCTTCCGGAGATATGGCCGTTTTTAAACAGGTTCCTGGACGAACTGCGCCTCCAGAACCAGGAAGTCTTAAGCGACATAGGGTCCGGGAAAAGCCTTTCCCGGAAGACGCGCGCGAAACTTGATAAGGTGTTGAAGAGGCTGGCGACTAAAAAAGGGGACGGACCGGATGATATCAAGCAAGGAGTTGGAGAAAAAAAGGAAGAGCTATAAATCCATCCTCGGTATAGTGAAGGCGATGAAGGCCCTCTCGGCCGCGAACATCCGGAAGGGCGGGGCCGCGCTAAATCACACCAGGCGTTACCGGGAACTGGTTGACGGCGCAGCGTCCGCGGCCTTGTCGCTCCCGGGGGTCAGCCTGCTTCCGCACGGCGGGAGGAAGCTCCTTGTCGCCTTTGGGTCGCAGTACGGGTTGTGCGGCGCGTTCAACGAGCGCGTGCTCAAAGAAACGGAAGATTCTGTGGCGGCATTGCCGGAGGTAGTCGGTCTTGTATATGTGGGTAAGCGGCTCTCCGACCGTGCGCCGGATCTGCCGGGCCTGAGTGCCTGGAAGCTAGATGCGCCGGGCTCGATAGAGGGCATAGGCGATGCAATGAACGCCCTGCTCTCCCTGGTCTACGAGAAATATAAAAGCGGCGAGTTCGACGAATTGTATTTCATAAGCCCGGAGTTTACGGACGAATCGCTTTCGGTAATGAAGCGGAAGGTTCTGCCGCCGGATTTCCGCCCCGGCGTATCTTTGGACGATGTCCCGCTGGTATACATAGACCCGCGGGAGCTCATGGAGGGGCTTATCGAGGAACACCTGTACATCTACCTGTATTCGACCGCCCTCGAGGCTATTATCGCGGAAAACGAGACCCGGATGAGGAGCATGGACTTTGCGGCAAAGAACATAAAAAAGAGGGTTGATGACCTGACTCAGTCATTTAACTATGCTTTCCAGGAAGAGGTGACGGGAGAACTGCTCGAGATAATAAGCGGGTACGAGGCACTCCGGAAGTCAAAAAACAAGGGGCCGTAATGAGGCGCTTAAAAAAGGGGGTGCTTTATGTTGCGGCATATTGATTCGTTAAAGGGATTTGAAGTCCTGGCGAAGGGCGGAAAAATGCTCCCAGTCCACACGCGACTCGACCACGCGATCCACGGTCTCCAGAAAATTGTTGCAGTGCGACTGGATGTGAAATCCAATCAGGTCGGCGCCCAGCAG
>JBEKYB010000076.1:0-7060 GCA_049511435.1 Nitrospirota bacterium
CCAAAAAGGCCGCGGCCGGTAAGTTCCGCGAGGCGTCGTGGGCTGAAACGCTGAGGCTTATCGAGAAGAAGCTGTCCGCAGTCAGGAAGAAAAGCCCGGATAAGTTCGCCGCTCTATCCTCCGCCAGGTGCACGAACGAAGAGAACTATATGCTGCAGAAGTTCACGCGCGTGGTGATGGGGACGAACAACGTCGACCACTGCGCAAGGCTCTGCCACGCCTCGACCGTGACCGGGCTGGTCATGGCCTTTGGCAGCGGTGCCATGACAAACAGCATATCCGACCTCGACCATGCCGAGGCCTTCTTCGTCATAGGTTCGAACACCACGGAGTCCCATCCGATAATCGGCCTCAGGCTCAAAAAGGCCGTAAAAGAGCGCGGGACGAAGCTAATTTTAGCCGACCCGCGCAAGATAGAGCTTGCGGACTACGCGGACGTGTGGCTCCGCCATAGGCCGGGAACCGACGTAGCCCTCCTTAACGGGATAATGAACGAGATTGTCCACGAGCACCACGAGAAGCACAGGAAGTTCGTCAGCGAACGCACCGAGAACTACGAGGAGTTCTATAGGGCAATAAAGGACTTCACGCCGGAGATGGCCGAGGAGATAACCGGCGTGCCCGCGGAGGATATCCGTAAGGCGGCACGGCTGCTCGCGCGTTCCCACGCCTCGTGTTTCATCTATTCGATGGGCATAACCCAGCATACGACCGGCGTGGACAACGTGCTCTCCGTGGCGAACCTCGCAATGCTGACCGGGAACATCGGGCGGCCCGGCACGGGGGTCTATCCCTTAAGGGGTCAGAACAACGTCCAGGGCGCATGCGACATGGGCGCTCTCCCGGACGTATTCCCCGGCTATCAGAGGGTAGCGGACGAGGCCGCGCGCGCCAGGTTCGAGAAGGCCTGGGGCGTAAAGCTCCCGCAGAAGCCCGGCATCACGGTGACCGAGATAATGGATGGCTGCGAAAAAGGGGATATCAGTACGCTTTACGTCATGGGGGAGAACCCGGTCCTATCCGACCCGGACTCGACCCATGTGAAGAAGTCGCTCAGGAACCTCGACTTCATGGTGGTGCAGGACATATTCCTGACCGAGACCGGCCAGTTCGCGGACGTGGTTCTGCCGGCCCTTTCGTGGGCCGAAAAGGACGGGACCTTCACTAATACCGAGCGGAAGGTCCAGCTTGTCCGTGCGGCATTACCGCCCGTGGGCGAGGCGAAGCCCGACTGGGAGATAATAAAGCTGATAGCCGAAAAGATGGGCAGCGATAAGTTCAACTTCACCAGCGCCAGGCACATTTTCCGGGAGATGGCAACGCTTACTCCGCAATACGCGGGGATGGGTTACGGCCGGCTCGAGGAGGGCGGGCTTCAGTGGCCGTGCCCCACGCCGGACCACCCCGGGACACCGATACTCCATACCGAGAAGTTCACTCGCAGCAGGGGGAAATTCCATGCGGTCCCGTTCAGGCCGCCCGCCGAGAAGACCGACAGGGAATACCCTTACGTCCTCACCACCGGCAGGATATTGCAGCACTACCACACCGGGACGATGACCCGCCGCGTGAAGGGGCTGAACCACCTGGTCCCGGAGGCGTTCGTTGAGATAAGCCTCAAGGACGCGGAGAAGCTTAAGGTATCCGAGGGGGACACGTTGAAGGTCGCCTCGAGGCGCGGAGAGATAAAAATCAAGGCCAGGGTGACCAACCGGGTCGCCGCCGGCGAGGTATTCATACCGTTCCATTTCGCCGAGGCCTCCGCCAACGTCCTGACCGCCGCCAACGTGGACCCGCTGGCAAAGATACCGGAATTCAAGGTCAGCGCTGTAAAAATCTCAAAGGCGTAAGGCGCAAGGGCCGGGTGAAATTTTTAAGCCACCTGATGTCGGTAAACGGGCGGCGCCCTGAAAACGGGCAGATGGCCACCTCTCTACGGTGTCTCAAAAATTATATCACCCGGCCCTCCTTATTTGTATGGAACCCATAGAGTCCCGCATAGCCCGCGCATTGTCCGCCGATAAAGAAGGCATCGGCCCGATGCTCTCCGACCCGTCCGACAAGGTCATAATCGCCCTGCTCTCGAACCGAAACATTACCTATGACGAGCTCTTTGTGCTTGCGAGGAGGCGCGACCTGCCGGGCAGCATCCTTGAGGCGGTCGGCGCGCGGAAGTTCACGGACGACGGCTATAGGGTTAAGGTCGCCCTGGTAAATAATCCAAAGACGCCCCGGCGGCTGGCGCTCGGGTTCCTGCGGGGCATGCAGCTCAGGGACATGGCATTCGTGACCAGTAACAAGGCAGTCCCCACCGAGCTTCGGCAGGCGGCGGAAGGGATGCTGAGGGAGAAGCTCCCGACGCTCCCGGCCGGGATAAAAATAACGATTGCGCGGCAGGTCTCGGAAGGGGTGGTAAAGTTCCTTTTGATGGATGAAAACATCCAGGTCATCAAGGCGTGTTTTGAGAACCCGCGGATGAACGAGGCGACGGTACTGTGGGCGATAAACCACGCCGCCGTCCCCGCGGGGACTATAGTTTTTATAGCGTCGAACCTCAAATGGCAAGCGAGATATGCGGTTAAATTCGCGCTCGCCAGGAATCCGCGGACGCCTGTAGCGCGGGCGCTGGACTTCGTCCGGGAGATGAAGGCCCTTGATTTGCGGTTCCTCTATAACGACCCGTCGGTGCCCGCTGTGGTTAAGGTTCAGGTGGAGATAGAGCTTGAGAGGAAGGGCCAGCCGCTCTCTCCGCCCAGCGACAGCGGGCGGGTTATCGGGATAGTAGATTTGGATAACGCAGAGGATGCAGAAGAGGGCGGAATAGATAAATTTTAAGCTATCAACTTAAAATTTATCTATTCCGCCCTCTTATTTTTCCACTACGCCGTACCCCGCCTCTTTTACGGCGTCCGCCATCTTCGCCGTGTCGACTGTTGCCTCATCGTAGGTAATATCGGCTTTTTTACCGGCCAGGTCTACCGTCGCGTCAATGACCCCGCTTAACTCCTTCAGTGCGTTCGTCACGTGCACTACGCAGTGGCCGCAGCTCATGCCGGATATCGCTAGTGTAATCTTTTTCATCGGTTATCCTCCGACGTGCAGGTACTCGAGCACCCGCCCCGACAGCATCTCGAATTTCCCGGTGTACATAAGCACCCCAACGGATATCAGGAGGACGGCGGTCCCTATCTCGATCAGCCTGAAGTGGTGCTTCACCTTGTTGAATAGCGGCAGGAAGAAATTTATCGCGAGAGAGGTCAGGAAAAACGGCAAAGCGAGGCCGAGCGTATAAAACGACAACAGTGCTATAGCCGTCCACTGGCTGTTCGAGGAAAGGCCAAGCCCGATAATCGAGGCCAGTATCGGCCCGACGCACGGCGTCCAGCCCGCCGAGAAGGCTATTCCGATGAAGAAGGAGCCGATATAGCCCGAAGGTATCCTCTTGAAGTGCGCCCTCTTCTCCCTGTATAGCCATTTTATCTTGAATATGCCCAGGAAGTGCAGACCGAATATCACTATTATGACCCCGCCCACCTTGCCGACGATATCCCTGTGCGTCTTAAGGGCCGCGGAGAGGAGCGTCGTCCCGGCGCCGAAGATGACGATGAAGATGAAGGCGAACCCGACGATGAAGCAGAGGGTGTTCAGGATGACGCGTCTCTTGGCGGAGGCCTCAAGGTGCTGCGAATACTCCGATATGGACAGCCCCGTGATGTAGGAGAGATATGCCGGTATGAGCGGCAGGACGCAAGGCGAAAAAAACGATAGCAGGCCGGCCGAAAAGGCCATTACGTAAGTTACTTCATGACCGAACATCTATTTTTGTTTTTCTCCTTTTGTGGCAAAGTCCTCAAACTCCGTTGTCTTGTAATTCCCGCTCTTGATGTACCTGAGATAGGTGACGAAGTCCTGCGGCGGCAGGTACCCCTTCAGGAGCTTCGCCTTGCCCCCGCTGCTGTCAAGGAACCAGACCGCGGGATAGCTCGATACGTCGAACTTGTTCGCCAGCTCGGACTTCGACATCTGCCGCATCTCGTAAACGACGGTTTTTGAGGACTCGGCATCTATCTTGACGGTGACGAAATCGGCGTTCAGCATCTCGACCACACGCGGGTCCTTGTAGGTTTCGCTGTCGAGCTTCTTGCACCACTTGCACCACTCGGCATAGAAATCCACCATGATGAACTTGCCTTCCTTGTGCGCTTTAACCAGCGCTTCGTCAAGGCTGTACCACTTGACCGAGTTTTTCTCGGCGTCCTGGGCCTTCTGCGCATCCTGGTGCAGCTCGCTCACCGGGTTCGCCTTCTGCTCGACCTCCGCTTTGTCCACCGAGCCCGCACAGCCGATACAGCAGGTTAAGATCCCCATAATGGCCGCTGGCGCAAACCCTGCCAAAATCTTCCTGGTCATCGCTTTCTCCGTGCCAATTGTTATTTCTTAAGGGAGTTCATATACTCCTGAAACTGCATCTTCTTATAGGCCCCGCTCGACACATATGTGAGCACCGGCTTGAAATCGTCCGGGGGCATGTAGCCGGGGAGGGGCGCGATCGGCTCTCCGTTACTGCTCAGGAACCAGATTGTCGGGAAGCCGCTGACCTTATACTGGGTCGCAAGTTCCTTCTCCGTCATCTTCTTGCCCTTGTCCACTACCGAAGCGTTCCCCTCGGCGTTTACCTTTATCGAGATAAAGTTCTTGTTCACCAGATCAATTACCGCCGGATCCTTATAAGTAGTTTTATCCAGCAGCTGGCAGTATTTGCACCATGTGGTATAGAAGTCCACCATCGCCGGCTTCCCTGTCTCCTTCGCCTTCTGCATGCCTTCCGTGAAACCCATCCAGGTTATGGACCCGGCGCCTGCCGCAGCGGCTTCCTTACCCTTATACCCCCCGCAGACGATTGTGCAGACCGATATCGCGATAACGGCGGCCGCCGCAAGCATTATCCTTAGTTTCATGAAATGTCCTTTCCCTATTTGCTTTTCCCTGTGTTTTTGATGTATTTCGCCGGGTCCTTCTTAAAGCTATTGTAGCAGGACTTGCTGCAGAAGTGGTAGGTCTTCCCCTGATATTTATAAGAGTATTTCGCGTCCTTTGCGACCACGTCCATCCCGCAGACGGGGTCTATCACGATTTCCTGCTCGGTCGGGTCCTTGGATGCGTTAGCGGACGCTGCGGATGTATTCTTGGACGCCGCGCCACACTCCGACGCGGAAGTGCAGCATTTGGGGCTGTCCGCACAAGCCATCGAATATAAAGACAGTGCCGCCAAAATACCTATGAATGCCGCCGTTAACCTCTTCATATTACCCTCCGTTGATTTTACTGCATCCGCTCGTTTCGCATTTTCCCATATTATTAATTTCTTTAAGGAAAAAGCATGCCGGATTAGTTTTGACTGTTTAGTGGATTAAATCAGTTTCTAAAGTATAGCATGAAAGGTTATAAAAGCAATTATTTTATTGAATACATGCGCTTTGAGTATGTTTATTGACAAAGCTCGGCATAATTATGTTATACTGCCCTTCAATTTTCCAGGTGAGGCCATGATACCGACAATACTTTGGAAAGACGGCAAGGTGTCAATGCTCGACCAGACTAGGCTCCCGGTCGAGGTCGCGTATATTGACTGTCCGGACTATAAAACGGTCGCAAAGGGCATAAAAGAGCTGTGGATAAGGGGCGCACCCGCCATAGGCATAGCCGCCGCGATGGGCGTGGCGCTCGCGGCCCAGGATATAAAGGCCCGCGATTTCGAGAGTTTTTATAAGAAGCTCCTGCCCGCGTGCGAACACCTAGCCGCCCAGAGGCCGACTGCGGTCAACCTCTTCTGGGCGATAGAGCGGATGAAGGAGTTCGCGCTTGTCAACAGCGGCGAGAAACTCCAGAGGCTGAAGGAGATGCTGGTAGAGGAATCCCAGCGGGTCCTGGAGGAAGACATAGCCGTGAACCGGGCGATCGGCGAATACGGGGCCGGGTTCATACGGGACGGCGACACCATCCTCACGCACTGCAACGCGGGCTCGCTGGCAACCGGCGGCTACGGGACCGCCACGGCGCCCATCAGGGTGGCTATCGAGCAGGGCAAGAACATAAAGGTATTGGCGGACGAGACCCGGCCCGTGCTCCAGGGGGCGAGGCTGACCGCCTGGGAGTTGATGCAGGACGGGATAGACGTAACCTTGATAACGGACAACATGGCCGGGTATTTCATGAAAAAAGGCGAGATAGACCTGGCGATAGTCGGCACGGACAGGACCGTCAGAAACGGCGACGTGGCCAACAAGATAGGGACTTATTCGGTGGCGGTGCTCTGTAGGGAGCATAACATCCCCTTTTATGTCGCTGCGCCTACATCTACCATCGATTTGAAAATGCCGTCCGGCGACCATATACCCATCGAGGAGCGCGCGGCCCACGAGGTCACCGAGGTATTCGGGAAGGTGTGCATCGCGCCCTACGGGGTAAAGGTGGCGAACCCGGCCTTCGACGTCACGCCCGCGAAATATATAACGGCGATTATTACCGAGTTCGGGGCCTTCCACCCGCGGGACATCAGGAAGCTCGGGTATAAGAATATCGACCTAGGGCAGTTGAGGATAAACCTTTGAGGAATATTATGGTAAAAGGGCTAAGGATTAAGGGGTTGAGGCTGAAGTTCGGCCTCGTGGCCATAGCCGTCATGGCGGCCTGGGCGGCCGTCCTTTTTATAGTTGAGCTAACCTATCCCGCCTGGAGGCTGCCGGCACTTATCACCCTGGTCCTTTTCAGCCTTTATGCCGCGATGTTCAGTATCAGCAGATGGGTGCTCCGGCCGCTCGAGGCCCTGGACAAAATGCTGAAAAACATATTGTCGGGCGAGGCGGACTTAAGCGCCCAAATAAACCTTATCAGAGACGACGAGATAGGCGAGACGGCAAAAAGCCTTAACACCCTCTTCGACAGGCTCAGGCAGCTAGTGCGGGGCGCGCAGGAGATATCAATCGACCTGCTGGGGCTGACCGAGGTGATGCGCGTGAAGACGCAGGCGTTCCGGGAAAGCTCGAATGAGCAGCGGGAG
>JBEKYB010000077.1:0-7057 GCA_049511435.1 Nitrospirota bacterium
CGAACGGGTAGGGCTGACGAAACCCTTCTTCATACACGGCGACCACGTCACCACGAAGTCGAAAGAGCCTGAAGTCGTCGCCGACTCCCGCGCCCTGATAAAGGCGGAGTTGGATGCGGGCTACACCTCGATAGCGATAGACGCCTCGTTCAACCAGATACCGGACAATATAATCGTTACGACCGACCTCGCAAAGGACGTCGTACTTGCCGGCGCCGGGCTGGAGGTCGAGGTGGGCGAGATAAAGTCGGTCGGGTACGAGGGCGAGATAACCACCGTCGAGGAGGCTTTAGACTTCATAAAGGGGCTGTCCGACAACGGCGTGCACCCGAACCTGCTCGCGATCAATAACGGCTCCAAACACGGCAACTACAAGCCGGGCGAAGAAGTGCACATAGACCTGAAGCGCACGGGCGAGGTCTATGAGGCAGTTAAGCCGTTCGGCGTGAACATCGCGCAGCACGGCATCACCGGGACGCCGCTTGAGATGGTCGGGCAGTTCGCTGACTACGGCATAAGGAAGGGCAACGTCGGGACCAACTGGCAGAACATCGCGCACGAGGGCCTTCCCCCGGAGCTTATGCAGGCGATGCGCGAGTGGTGCAAAAAAGAGAACAAGGATATAAAGTTCGCCACCAAGCAGTTCTATAAAGAGATAGACAGCATCCCCGAGGAGAACAAAAAGAAGATAGAGGAAGACTCATACCGCTCCGCCACCCAGTTTATCAAGGCGTTCAGGGCGGTCGGCACTTCTACGCTGTTCCTTAAGAGCATAGGATAACGATGCTCGACTATATTACGGAAGCCCTGAAAGCGCGTACCGATTTCTCTGCATGGCAGGTGATGAAGGCCGCGAGGAGGAGCCATCAGCTGTTCCTCATCCGCGAAAGCACCGAGTCCGTCAGGCGCGCGGACACCGTTAAATATTACGTGACCGTACACCGTGAGCGGGAGGAATCCGGGAAACGTGTGCTCGGGGAATCGAGCTTCGTGTTCCTGGATGGCGACGATATAGGCCCGAAGCTGGACCTTGCGGCGGGTATGGCGGCCGGGGTAGCAAACCAGCCCTGGACATTGCCGGGGCCCGGCCAGCATTACATGGGCGCGGAGATAAAGGACGCCTCCATAGAGCTTAACCCCGACAAGGTCATCGCGAAGGTCAGGGACGAGATAATACACTGCGTGGACGGCCTTGGTGACGTGCGGCTTTCTTCGGCGGAAGTTTTTGCAAACTATACGGAATATACGTTTGTCAACAGCCTCGGGCTGACTGCCTCCGCCGCCGATACGGACATGATGTTCGATTTCGTCTTACTTACCGGCGAGGGACACGGCGAGGTGGAGTCCTCCGGCTTCAAGACCGTCAGGTTCTATAAGGACCTGAAAGTAGGCGAGACGCTCCGGAAGTATGCCCAGTACGCGCGCGACTCGCTTGTCGCGGTGCTCCCGGAGAACGGGAAGTTCGACGTGGTTTTTGCGGAAGAGGCGCTGGACAACCTGTTCAACACATTCGTCACGCATGCCGGGGGCGCGGCAATCTACCAGGGCTGGAGCCGGTTCGAAAGTGGGAAACCGGCGGTGGAGAACCCCAAAGGCGAGCTCCTGACGCTATACAGCAACCCGCAGCTCCCGGGCATGATGAAGAGCGGGCATTTCGACGAGAACGGCCTGGCCAGGAAGCGGACAGAAGTCATAAAGGAGAACATCTACCGGAAACCCACGCTGGACAAGAGATATGCCGATTACTTAAGCGGCGAGCCGACCGGGGCCTTCGCCAACGTCGAGGTCGAGACAGGCGTAAAATCCGCCGCGGAGCTGCTGACCGATGGATGCTATGAGCTGCTTCGTTTCTCGACCTTCGAACCTAACCCCGTCACCGGCAATTTCTCCGGCGAGATACGCACCGGCTACAGGATAGAGGGCGGCAGACGCGTGCCAATCAAGGGCGGGAGCGTCCAGGGCGTGATTACGGAGGCATTCCGGCGGGCGTGGTTCTCGTCGGAGAAGACCGCCCGCTCGGCCTACAGAGGCCCCGCCTGGGTCAAGCTCGCGGGCCTGGACCTGGCCGGGGAATAAATACCGACTTGCCTGCTGGTCAATGATTCATACCATCTGCAAAGATAAGCCCGCCACCGTGCATTCCAAGTTGCTTTTTTAAAAGAAAAAATTTATAATACTCCATTGGCGGACAACGCCGAAATCATTCATAAGGAGAAAAAGCGCCTTGACCTCAAAGGAAATGCGGCAGGCCTTCATAGACTATTTCGTATCGAAAGGCCATACGCACGTAAAATCCTCCTCCCTGATACCGGAGAACGACCCGACCCTGATATTCACCAACGCGGGCATGGTGCAGTTCAAGTCCGTCTTCCTGGGCGAGGAGAAGCGGGACTACTTCCGCGCGGTCACCTCTCAGAAATGCGTCCGGGCCGGCGGGAAGCATAACGACCTTGAGAACGTGGGACGCACCGCCCGCCACCATACGTTCTTTGAGATGCTCGGGAACTTCTCCTTCGGAGACTATTTCAAGAAAGACGCGATAAAGTTCGCCTGGGAGCTGCTCACTGAGGTATACAAACTGCCCAAGGACAAGCTGTGGGCGACGGTTTACAAGGACGACGATGAGGCGTACGGCCTCTGGAGAGACATGATAGGCGTCCCCGAGTCCCGCATCCTGCGCCTGGGCGAGAAGGACAACTTCTGGCAGATGGCCGATACCGGGCCTTGCGGGCCGTGCTCGGAAATCCTCATAGACCAGGGCGAGGACTTCTCCTGCGGCCCGGACTGCGGCATAGGCAGGTGCGACTGCGACCGGTTCCTCGAAATATGGAACCTGGTGTTCATGCAGTTCGACCGGGACATAAAGGGCAACCTCCACCCTCTGCCCAAGCCGAGCATCGACACCGGCATGGGACTTGAGCGGCTGACGGCGGTCGTCCAGGGCAAGAGGTCGAACTACGACACGGACCTCTTCATGCCGCTGATAGAGGCGATAGGCGGGCTGGCGGGCACAGCCTACAAAGAGGACCCGAAGCACGATGTCTCGCTCCGGGTGATCGCGGACCACCTGCGCGCGATGACGTTCCTAATTGCAGAGGGCGTAATCCCTTCCAACGAGGGCAGGGGCTATGTGCTAAGGCGCGTGATGAGGCGCGCCATGCGCCACGGGAAGCTCTTGGGCCTGGATAAGCCGTTCCTGTTCCGCCTCACCGGGAACGTCGTGGACATGATGGGGGATGTCTACCCCGAGCTTAAAGACTCGCGCGAGTACACGGCGAGGCTTGTGCTAGTCGAGGAGGAGCGCTTCATCGGCACGCTCGAGTACGGCACCCGCATGCTGAACGAGATAGTCTCTTCCGCGAGGGCCGGCGGGTCGAATGTGCTGCCGGGTCCGGAGCTCTTCAAGCTGTACGATACCTACGGCTTCCCGATGGACCTGGTGAACGACGTCGCCGTGGAGCAGGGGCTTGTCCTGGACATGGACGGCTACGAGAAAGCGATGGAGGCCCAGAAGGCGAAGGCGAAGGCGGCGCAGGCATCGTTCGGCGAGGAGCGGGTCAAGGAGATTTACCGGCGCGCAATGGAGAAGACCGGCCCGACCCTATTCGTCGGGTATGATTCCTCCGAGACCCAATCGAAGGTCGTTGCGATACTCAAAGGCAAAGAGCTGGTAAACTCAATAACCGAGGGCGAGGAAGGCGAGATAGTGCTCGACAGGACACCTTTTTACGGAGAATCCGGCGGGCAGGTGGGCGACAGGGGCGCGCTCTCCTCGGATGCCAGCCGGTTCGAGGTGACCGACACGACCAGACCCCTGCCCCGTCTCCATGTGCATAAAGGCAAGGTGGCCAGGGGCACGATAAATACCGGGGACAGGATAACGGCCAGGGTGGACGAAGACCTCCGGAAGGCCACAAAGAGGAACCATACGGCGACCCACCTCCTGCACGCGGTGCTCCGGTACCTTCTGGGAGACCACGTGAAGCAGTCCGGCTCGCTTGTGGCCCCGGACAGGCTGAGGTTCGATTTTACGCATTTTGCGCCGCTTACGGAGCACGAACGGGAGCGGGTCGAGGACCTCATGAACGAGAAGATACTGGGGGCGATGCCCATGAGCGTCCAGGAGATGGACACAGCCGAGGCCGTGTCGAGCGGCGCGATGGCCCTTTTCGGGGAGAAGTACGGCGACCGGGTCAGGGTCGTTAAGGTCGAAGGGTTCTCCTCCGAGCTCTGCGGCGGGACGCACCTCGATAACACCTCCGAGGTAGGCCTCTTCAAACTGCTCTCGGAGTCGGGCGTTGCCGCGGGCGTAAGGCGCATAGAGGCGGTTACGGGCGAGTCCGCTTTGCGGCTCGTGAAGGAACGTGAGCGCGAGCTTTCGGAGGTCGCGGCCCTTATGAAGACAACGGATTTCAGGGTGGCCGACAAGGTGAAAAAGCTCCTGGACGAGACGAAAGAGCTGAGGAAGCTCTCCCGCGAGCTAAGGATGAAGCCGGCGGGCGAGGACCCGCTCTCGACAGACCGCCTCAAGACCATAGACGGGATCAATGTCCTGTCCTGGCAAGAAAAGGACAAGGACGTTGAAGACCTGAGGAATATCGGCGACGTACTCAAGGGTAAGATTGGGTCCGGCATAATCGTCCTTGGCTCCGCCAAGGACGGCAAGGTCTCGCTGATATGCATGGTTACAAAGGATATCGTGGACAGATTCAAGGCCGGTGATATAATTAAGGAAGTGTCGAAGGTAGTCGGCGGAAGCGGGGGCGGAAGGCCGGACATGGCGCAGGCCGGAGGGAAAGACCCTTCCAGGCTTCAGGAGGCGCTCGATCTGGTCTACGAGATAGCATCGAGGCAGGCCTAACCGGAGGTGATGACATGATGTATGAGATTGTCCGCAAGGCCCTTCTGGCGGGGCTTGGCGTCCAGGAGAAGGCTAAGGAGTTTATAGACGACCTGGTAGTCAAGGGCGAGTTGAACGAGCGGGAAGGCGCCAAGCTCATGAAGGAGTGGATGGAGAAGGCGAGGACGTCGTCCGAAGACATAACCCGCATGATGTCGGAAAGCACTCACATGGCCTACGACAAGGTTAACATCGCTACCAAGGACGAGCTGAACGCGCTCACCAAGAAGGTGCAGCAGCTCTCCGTCCGGGTAAAGAAGCTTGAAAGCGAGGCCAAGGCCGGTCAGGAAACATAACCCAATATGCCCTTGACTTCCTTCATTTTCGGGCGCAAGTACCAGAATATCGGCAGGATAAGGCATATCGCCCTCGTATTCCTCTCCAAGGGGTTCGGCCATCTGATAACCCAGATGGGGCTTCACCGCTCCCTCCCGTTCATGAGCAGGCTCATGCGCCCCCCCGAAACGCCTGGCGGGCAGGATTCCGTTCCAGTCCGCCTCAGGCAGGCGTTCGAAGAGCTTGGCCCTACCTTCATAAAACTCGGCCAGCTCCTCTCGGGCAGGCCGGACCTTATCACCGAGGCCTATGCCGAGGAGTTCAAAAAGCTCCAGGACGAGGTCCCTCCGTTCCCTTTCGATGAGGCCAAAAGGATTATAGAGGCCGATTTAGGCGGGAAGCTTCAGAATATATTCCTGGATTTCGACAGCAAGCCTATCGCGGCGGCCTCGATCGCCCAGGTGCATCACGCCGTCCTTCTGGACGGGACAAAGGTCGCGGTGAAGGTGAGGCGGCCCGGCATCGAAAGGGTGATAGAGCAGGACATATCGATATTAAAGGGCATCGCCTACCTGCTTGAAAAACACATCCCCGAATCGCGCATATATAACCCGCCAGCCATAGTCGAGGAGTTCGCTCACACCGTAAGGCGCGAGCTCGACTTCGGCATGGAGATGGACAACGCACTCAAGTTCGCCCAGAACTTCAAGGACAGCGAGACCATTTATATCCCCGAGATGTATGCGGCTTTCTCAAGCCGCAGGGTCCTCACGATGGAACGCATCATGGGCATCCGGATAGACATGCTGGGAGAGCTTGAAGATGCCGGTTTCGACCGGCACAGGCTGGCCCAGATAGGCATGGAGGCGTTCTACAAGCAGGTGCTTGACGACGGCTTCTTCCATGCGGACCCGCACCCGGGGAACATGTTCGTGATGGAGGACGGGCGTATCGGGCTTGTGGATTTCGGAATCGTCGGCAGGCTCTCGGAAGAGAACCGGGAGACCGTCGCCGACACGCTCCTCGCGCTGATAAACAGGGATTTCGACTCGCTGGTAAGCCAGTACATAAAACTCGGGTTCGTGCCCGAGGACGCCGACCTCGAGTCCTTCAGGAGGGTATTCAAGGAAGACCTGGTGGAGCTCATAGACCCGCTTTATACCAAGACCATAGGGGAGATACGCCTGAGCGACTACTTTGAGCGCGTCACGTCCATAGCGACCAAGCACGGACTTAAAATCCCGCGCGAGCTTATCCTGATGAACAAGGCGCTGCTCATAATGGAAAGCATCGGCAGGGAGCTCGACCCGGGCTTCGACTTCATATCCGCATCGAAGCCTTACGCGAGGAAGCTCGTGTACATGAAGTATTCTCCGCGGCGCCTCATGAAAAAGGGCCGCCGGATTGCCGAGGAACAGGCAGACCACCACATCCAGTTCCCGCGCCACGTCAGGCAGATACTGAAGAAGATAATCCGCAACGACCTTAAGATCAACATGGACGTGCTGCACCTGGAGAAGTTCATAAAGGAGTTCGACCGCTCCACCAACCGGCTCTCGTTTGCCCTGATAATATCCGGGCTCACGATTGCGTCGTCGGTGATAATTCATGCGGGGAGGGGCAGATTCCTTTTCGGGTTCCCCTTCCTGGGGCTTTTGGGGTATATGATCGCCACGGTGCTCGGGCTTTGGCTCGTATGGGGTATCATCCGTTCCGGAAGGCTCTGATTGAGGATACTCGCGCTTGACGTTGGAGATAAGACCATCGGCGTCGCCGTCTCGGACGGTATCGGCATAACCGCTCAGGGCGTCACGACCATAAAGAGGGAAAGCCTGAAAAAGGACATGTCCCGGCTCCGTGCGTATATAGAGGAATACGGCG
>JBEKYB010000078.1:0-7024 GCA_049511435.1 Nitrospirota bacterium
ATTAATTTTTGTGTTGTACCTTTTATAATTTTTTGTTAATCAAGGCATAAAAGCTTTGGCACACAATGACTTCTTATTTTGTTCTATTTATTATATCATTTATTTATAAATGCAAAAAGTTGTCGCTTTTTAATTCAAATCAAAAAAGCACATTTTTTACATTGACAAAAAAAAGAATTTATCATAAGATTACTATATTGAAGTGAAAAAAGAAGAAGGTTGGCCCGTGGTTCACAAATTTTGTTCTTCGATAGCTTCTTCCGTTAATCCCGAGAATTTCCGCTCTGACAGCAAAAAGTTTCAAGCGGCGCAGCTATCTGCAGTTTTTATGTTAGCCGGAAATGTAACCACCGAAGTATCTACCTGTATCATTAATCGCGCAAAGTTGCGGGATTTTATCTAAAAGGGAGGTTTTTTCATGGGGGAAAAGGCAATAAAAGCAACAAGCAGCAACTGGGATACAGAGGTCCTGCAGGCCCAGGGCCTGGTACTGGTCGATTTCTGGGCGGTCTGGTGCGGCCCCTGTCAGATGGTTGCGCCCGTCGTGGAGGAAATAGCCGCTGAATACGACGGCAAGATGAAAGTCGTGAAGCTGAATACGGATGAAAACCCCGATATCGCAAGCAAATACCGCATAATGGGCATCCCGACACTGATGTTTTTTAAAAATGGCGCGGCCGTGGACCAGGTTGTTGGGGCCGTACCCAAGGGCCAGCTCAAGGCCAAGGTAGATGCGCTTTTAGCATAAAATCGGCAAGCCTATGTAAAAAGATGGTTAAAAATGAAGACTGTAGCACAAAAAATTAAAGACGCAATAAACAGGAAGGGTTTTTCGACCGTGAAGGAATGCGCCCAGACCCTGGGCCTCCCTTACGAGCTGCTCAGGAAGGTCGTGGGCGAAGACCATATCCCGAAGGACGAGCAGCTGCTTGTATATGCCAGGAAGCTAGGGATCGAGCCCAAAGAGCTCCTTTTTACGGCATATCACCAGAAGGCCCCGGGCGAATTCAAGGAATATTTCGAGAAGAGGGTAGTCCGGGAGACTGCCGTATCTTATAACAAGATCCCCGTGCTTAACTGGTTGCAGGCGGGCGGCTTCGGCTCAGGGACGGGCGAACACCCGTACCCCGGCGCGGCGGATGTGTATATCGAGACGGACATACAGGGTAAATACCTGTTCGCGCTGAAGGTTAAAGGCGATTCCATGGAGCCGCTATTCTTTGAAGGGGAGACGCTCATAATCGACCCGGAAGTGCAGCCGCAGCCCGGCGACTACGCCATAATCCGCAAGGACGGCGCCGAAGAGGCTTTTTTCAAGCAGCTGAAGAAATACAGGGGCGTATGGGTCATGCACCCGCTTAACGCCAAGTATGAGGACCAGGAGATGACCAAGGACATGCGGGTCATCGGCAAGGTCATCAGGAAACAGGTCGATTTTTAAGACCTGTACATCAAAAAGATAAAAAAAGGCGGCCGTTTGGCCGCCTTTTTTGTTTTGCCTCAAGCTATATCCCGTGCTGAGCCTTGCACGCCCGGAGCGCGTTTTTCATCAGCATCATGTTCGTGATGGAGCCGACGCCGCCGGGGACCGGCGAGATGGCCGAGGCGACTTCCTTGACGTTGTCGAAGTCAACGTCCCCGACCGTCTTGGTCTTAGGTTTGCCCTGTTCGTTCAGTACCGGCTGGCCATGCGCGTCCAGGACCTTTACGCGGTTGATGCCCACGTCTATCACTATCGCGCCAGGCTTTACCATGTCCTTCGTGACAAGCCCCGCCTTGCCCGCCGCGACTATCAGGATGTCCGCGCCCAGAGTATGCTTTGCCGTATTACCCTTTTGAGAAGTGAAGATATGGACGTTGGTCGTGGTGGCGTTCCGGTTGAGGGCCAGGAGCATTGCCGGTTTTCCGACGATGTTCGAGTGGCCCACTACCACTATCTCCGCCCCGGTAAAATCGATGCCCAGCCTGTCCAGCATCTCGATGCAGGCCGCGGGCGTGGCCGGCGGGAAGGTCGGCTCGCCCAGCGCGAGTTTGCCCATGTTGTATGGATGAAAGCAGTCTATGTCCTTACCGACGTCTATGGAGTTTATTATCGCGGAGTCCGTTATCTGCTCCGGGAACGGCCTTAGCGGCAGGATGCCGGACACGGCCTTGTCCGCGTTCAGCTTCTTCACCTCCCCGACGACCTGAGCCTCGGAGGCATCCGCGGCCGGGTTACAGTTAACGTAGCTGAAACCCACCTCCGCGCAGTTCTTCTCCACCTGTCCCCTGTACATCTTTGCGCCGAAGTTATCGCCGACCAGCAGTGTCGCTATGCCCGGAATAATACCCTTCGCCTTAAGCGACTCTACCTCCTTTCTTATCTCCTGCTTGATTTCTTCCGCTATGGCGTTCCCGTCGATTATCTTTGCTGACATTTCCCCCCCTTTTTTTGCGGTTTTGTCTACCCGATTTTATCGTATGTAATCTTAACCACCTTCTCCTTGAGTTCGCCCGCCTCTTTTATCATCTCCTGCATCCTCGCCCATTTATCCGAGACATATGCCGCATCCTTTATGGATACCAGGTTTATCCTCACGTTCAGGGCCGCCGCCTGGACGGCCGCCTCGGCGAAGAGCACTGCGACGCCTGCATCCGATACCGCACCCTTGTTGCCCTTGATGGCGGCGCCCAGGCTCATTCTGGCTACATCGAGCGACCTCTCGCCTATTGCAAACGGGACCTCGGTCGCCTTGATGAGGCCGCTCTGTATCTTTTTTTCGCGCTCGGCCCTCTGCGCATCCGTGTCTTTCGGGAGCTTATAGGCCGCGGAAGCCTCGGCGAACGCCTCCGTATCCTCTTGGAGGAGCCTCATGAGATCCGCCCGAACCGACTCCGAGCTGTCCTTCAGGTCTAAGATATCCGCCTGGACGTCGGCGTATTTTTCCTTGCCCAGCGTTAGGTAGCAGACCATCCCGACTAAGGCCGCGCCCTCCGCGCCCACAAGCGCCGCGGCGCTCCCGCCGCCCGGTTCCGGCGATTTTGAGCTTAATTTGTCAAGGAAGTGCCGCATGGGCTGGTCGATATACATCTAACCTCCTATTAATTTTTCTTATAAGACTTGCAAGAATAAAGAGTGTGGGATTAAAGTTGCCGATTCATATCTTTAATAAAACATCTTTTGATTATTAACATAACCTATTGCCCAGGTCAAGGAAAATATACGGTTAGGAGTAGAATGGCCTTAAATCTTGACTTTAAATATTAGACATGCTAATAGTTGTTCCGTATAAACTACCCATTTTATATCGAGGCGCCGATGTTCCGGCTGATTCCCTTACTGACCATGATGGTACTGGTCTTTTCAATATCGCCCGCACTCGGGCAGGATGACTCCTGCACCGTCATCCTCAAAAACGGCAACACCATAAAGGCCAATTCCTGCCGCATTGAGGGTGGAAGGATACTACTTAAGTACCCTGTCGGCGAGGCGTCGTTCGACCTGTCGCAGGTCAAATCCGTCACCGGCGGAGGCGGCTCAGGGTATCTCCAGGACAAGGGGAATATAGGGACGCCTCGGCCTGGAATAGCCGCCCGGGCAGCCGCGCCCGCGTCTTCCTGGGGAGGTCGAGTGCAGCCGGGACAGGACACGGCTCCGCAAGAGGACCCAAAGATGTTGGCAGAGAAGCAGCACAATTTCGAGGATTTCTTCGATAAATACTGGCAAGCGGACGAGAAAACCCAGGAGGAGATGAACAAGCAGATGGACAGCGTTTTCTCCGACTATTTCGGCATGGGTGAGCAAGTGAATAAATAGGGACAAGGAAACATTGAAGGAGGAGGGGAAGGAGGACTTTAAATTTTCTGTAAAATATTCAAGATAATCGTAATTTTTCAGTAACCGGGTTTATCGAAGGGAGACAAAATGAAGAGATTACTGCTTTTATTAGTATCTATTATGATGCTGGCGATACCGGCTGTATCCATGGCCGGCGGCGGAGCTGCGGGCGTGGGAGTCGTATCGACAATGACGGTTACGGCCAATTCTTTACATGGAACCAACAACTCGGTCATGGAAACGGAAAATTTTACTCTTAAGCAAGGCATGCTAGCCTTTACAGTGTCATCGAATAACAGTAACGACAACTCCATGACCTTCAATGGCAAAATTCAATTCACCGGCTCTGCATCAGCGACCCCCGCCATTGCGGGCAACCCGAGCGCCTTAAGCAACGTATTTTTGAACATGAGCGGCCTGATGCTCGGCACCCAGCCAACCGCCACAACTTCCGCCGCAGTTAGCTGCGGTACCATCAGCGGCACCGCAAACCATTCCGAGCCCGCTGTCAGCTTTACTGGCATGACCACGAGTACCGTCAATCTGTCGGGCGTGTACAACATGAAGGTTGCCGTTAGCGGGAAAACCGTGGATGACAATTTTACTCCCACGGCGGGGACGGCTACCATAAACATTCTTTTATCTAATGTCAGCGTGCCGACTGGCAATTTAGTGCCGGTTCCTAATTGCGATAACTCCAGCACGATAATGACCTACCAGGCACAGCCACAGCCGGTGGTCCTGACCGTAACGCTCCCGGCCATCCCGTTCACGTTTGTTACGGGGACCCCTCCCGCGGGACTTACAGGCACCTGGAACTTAAACACTATATCGAACGACCTCACAGATGTCGGCACAGGTACCATTAATCTAACTCAAACCGGGACCGTCCTTACGGGAAATATATCAGATAAAGGCGGGCTTACCCCGATAACAGGAACAGTAACAGCAACCGGCACCGTTGCGCTGCAGTTTACCGGTGCTGATGGCAGTTCGTCGACTATATCAGGCACCGTGAATAAGGACGGGACAATGTCCGGCACGTACACATCCTTGCATTCAGACGGGACGACTCAATCTGGGAAATGGGGCGCGATATCGTCCACAGGCACCTTCGCAGGCATCTCCGGCAATTGGGCCTTGAATTTTACGGGCAAAATGAAAGGCGTGACTCAAAGCGGTACGGGTACTTTAAGTTTTGCGCAGTACGGAAGTATCATTATAGGAACGGAGTTGGATAATGCAAGCGAGCAGAATCCATCCCCAACTGCAAACCCGCTTTACGGCACCCTGACCGGCACTTCAATCAGCCTCACTTCATCTAACGGCGATGGCCCTCCCCCTACCGTGACTACCATAACCGGCACCATAACCGGGACTGAGTCGGGCACGCCTCCGGCATATCCTAACGGGGCTACGGCGAAGGGCTCATGGTCAAATATAAAAGGACAAGGTTCGGGGACCTGGACCGCGACGAAGGGAACATTAGTGGATGATTAGCGCTAATAATATGGGATAGGATAGTTGAAATTAAAAAGGCCGGCAAATTGCCGGCCTTTTTTTTAATCCACGTCCTGGAGGAGCCGCTTCTTTTTGTCCTCGGTTACGGGCGCGCTCTCCGTAGCGGCGGCGGGGACGGTCTCTTTTCTTACCTCGGGGATAGACTGCGCGTATTCGTGCGGCGCTGTCCCCTTCTTGAAGCACTCAAGGACCACTTCCTTGCAAGCGGCTGTGGGGAGTAGCCCCGTCTCGGAATCCACGTCCACGAACTCTATCTCGTCGGGTATGGTGAACCCGTCCGGCGGATAGGCCGTCTGCGCGTTCGACATGAACCTGACCCATATCGGGAGTGCGGCGCGCGAGCCTGATTCGCCGTGTCCCAGGGGCTTCTGGTCGTCGTTGCCGACCCATACCCCGGCCACCAGGTACGGCGTATATCCCACGAACCACGCGTCCTTGTAGTCGTTGGTCGTTCCTGTCTTGCCCGCGACGGGGCGGCCCAGTATGGTGGCCAGCTGGCCCGTGCCCCGCTTTACGGCGTCTTCCAGCATGCTGGTGACCTGGTAGGTAGTGCTGAAGGATAACGCCTGTTCGACCGACGTCCCGTTGCTCTCTATGACTTTACCCCTTCTGTCCGTGACCTCGGTTATGGTTATCGGAGTCACCTTGTAGCCGCCATTGGCAAAAACCGCGTATGCGGCGGTAAGCTCAAGCGGCGTAACGCTGCCGGAACCCAGCGCGAGCGTCAGGTTCCCCGCGAAGGGACCGTCCATGCCGAGGCTCTTCGCAAGGGAGATTACCTTGTTCACTCCGACCTCGTGCAGAAGCTCGATGGTCACGACGTTCCTCGAATGAACCAGCGCCTCCCGGAGCCTGGTCGGGCCGTAGTATTCGCGGTCGTAGTTGGCCGGCTTCCACTTGTCGTCGTCGTAGCTCCGGGGCTCGTCGTTGATTATGCTGGCCGGGGTGAAGCCGGACTCCATCGCCGCCGCATAGACGAAAGGCTTGAACGCCGACCCCGGCTGACGATGCGCGTAGACGGCGTGGTTGAATTCGCTCTTCTGGAAGTCCACCCCGCCCACCATCGCCTTCACCTTGCCCTCCCACGGGTCGAGCGCTACCAGTGCGCCCTGGCTGATAGGCTCCTGCTCAAGCGAGAAGGTCATCCCCTTCTTGCCCGAGCCTTTAACCCGCGCCTCTATGACGTATCCCGGCATAAGTATCTGCGGCGGCTTCTTCTTGCCGTCCCTTCCGGACGCCCACCGCATGTCGGCTGAGGAGATGTACCCCTTGCAGCCGCGCGCGGATATCGCGGCCCCGTTGTCGTCCACCTTAAGTACGGTCGCGGTGACTATCTCGCCGGGATGGAACGCGGACTGCTTCACGCCTGTGTCGTCCTCGAGCCTATCGATCTCCTTCGGGTCCCTCTTCGCCAGCGGGCCGCGCCAGCCCTGCCTCTTGTCGAGGTCCCGGACGCCGGACTCCACCGCCGCCGCGGCCGCCTTCTGCATGCCGTAGTTGATGGTAGTCTTGACGTTAAGACCCTCCATGTAGACCTTCTGCACCCCGTATTTACTTTCGAGATAGAGGCGTATCTGCTCCACCAGATACGGCGCGACTTCCTCGCCCTCGCGGAGGTTCTTGAGTATTATTGCCTGGGCGGCCGCCTTGCTCTCCTGGCCGCGGCTGATGAGTTTTTCCTCGGCC
>JBEKYB010000079.1:0-6992 GCA_049511435.1 Nitrospirota bacterium
GCGACGGACGATTACACCCAGTGCGGCCGCTGCCATACCGGCACACAGCTTTCCGGCCCGGCGCCGGTCGTTGCGGGCCCGGCCGGAGGGATAACCCTCGGCAGCGGAGACAATATAGCCGTATTCAAGCATGATAAGCACGATGGTATCGAGTGCATAAACTGCCATACGGCGCTTTTCCCGATGAAAAAGACCGCTACAATCACGACTATGGACGATATAAACGCGAAAAAATCCTGCGGGAGCTGCCATGACGGCAAGAAGGCGTTTGACGCCTCGAACTGCGGCAAATGCCATCCAAAGATGTAATTTCTTTAGATGGAACTTCTTTTTCCTTGACATTCCGGTGCCCGGATTATAAACTCTGACCGTGCGGTCATTAAGCTGACCTTCCGGTCAGTCAAAGATAAACTTAATAAATAAGCATTAAGCAATGAAATTATTTCCCTCCGCCTTCCTTGCCGTTTCACTGGCCGTATCACTTGCAGCCCTGACTTCCTGCGCCAAAACAGCCGCAGCGCCTATGCCGCCCGCCATCCCGGTCGTGGCCGCCAAGGCCTCGTTGGGGGATGTCCCGGTCACCGTCAGCGCAATCGGCAACGTCGAAGCCTATTCCACCGTATCCGTGAAGGCGCAGGTGGAGGGTGTCATAACCCGGGTATATTTCCAGGAAGGACAGGGCGTAAAGAAGGGGCAGATGCTCTTCCAACTGGACTCGCGCCCTCTTGACGCCGCGCTCAGGCAGGCCGAGGCGACCTACGAGAAGGACATGGTGCAGCTTAAGAACGCCAAGGTGGATGCGGAGCGTTACGTCGAGCTGTATAAAAGAGGGATAGTGGCCAAGGAGCAGTACGACCAGCTCCAGACGGCGGCGTCCACATTCGAGGAACTGACCAATGCGGACAAGGCCGCGGTAACAGACGCGAAGGTCAAACTAAGCTACAGCACAATCCGTTCTCCCATAGACGGTTACACCGGCAACTTAAACGTACACGAGGGCAACCTGGTCAAGGAGAACGATACCCCATACCTCGTGGTGATAAACCAGGTAACGCCTGTAAACGTAACATTCTGCGTCCCGGAGCAGCACCTGCCGGATATCAAGAAGTTCATGGCGGGTGGCAAGCTCAAGGTCGAAGCCCTGCCCCCGGGCGAAACCAAGCCCTCCGAGGGCACGGTCACGTTCATAGACAACTTAGTGGACGTCCAGACGGGTACGATCAAGCTGAAGGGCATGTTCCCGAACAAGGACAGAAGGCTCTGGCCGGGCCAGTTCGTAAATGCCACCATGACCCTCATGACGAGGCACGGGGCCGTGCTCATCCCGGCGCAGGCCATCCTTACGGGGCAGTCCGGGAAGAGCGTATTCGTAGTGAAGCCGGACATGACCATCGAGCCCAGGGTGGTGGAGACGGGCCAGGAATACGGCGGTAACACGGTAATCGAAAAGGGCATCAACCCAGGCGAGACGGTCGTTACCGACGGACAACTGAGGCTGACCCCCGGCGCGAAGGTCGAGTTCAGGAAAGCCGTATGATTTCCTGGCTATTCATACGCAGGCCGGTCATGACTACCCTGGTCATGCTGGCCATCCTCTTATTCGGAATCGCGGCTTACAGGCTCCTGCCGGTAAGCGACCTGCCGAACGTAGACTTCCCCACGATACTTGTTACGGCGCAGCTCCCCGGCGCGAACCCGGACACGATGGCCTCGGCTATCGCGACCCCGCTCGAGCGGCAGTTCTCCACCATTGCCGGCATAGACAACATGTCCTCGGCAAGCGCCCAGGGCAATACCTCGATTACGCTGCAGTTCGCTCTCGGGAGGAACATCGACGCCGCCGCGCAGGACGTGCAGTCGGCTATAGCGAAGGCCGCTCCGCTCCTGCCGCAGAACCTGCCGAGCCCGCCGTCCTACCAGAAGGTCAACCCGGCCGACCAGCCCGTCATTTACCTGGCCTTAAGTTCCCCGACACTGGCGCTTTCCGCCGTGGACGAATACGCCGAGACCCTTATCGCGCAGAGGGTCTCGATGGTGAGCGGGGTGGCGCAGGTACAGGTCTTCGGCTCGCAGAAGTTCGCGGTGCGCGCCCAGTTCGACCCGGACGCGCTCGCCACCCGGAAGATAGGCATAGACGAGGTCTCGGCGTCGCTCGGCAACCAGAACGTCAACCTGCCCACGGGCACGCTTTACGGGAACTTCAAGGCGTTTACCATCCAGGCGAACGGCCAGCTCACCGAGGCCGCGGCGTACCACCCCATGATTGTCGCTTACAGGAACGGGGCCCCGGTCAGGATGGGCGACGTCGGGCGCGTGATAGACAGCGTCGAAAACGACAAGGTGGCGAGCTGGTTCAACAAGGACAGGGCGATAGTGCTGGCCATCCAGCGTCAGCCCGGGACGAACACCATCGAAGTGGTGGACGGCATAAAGTCGCTCCTGCCCACGTTCCGCGCCCAGATGCCGGCATCCGTCAACATGAGCATCCTCTATGACCGCTCCGTCGGCATCCGCGACTCCGTCAAGGACGTGAAGAACTCGCTGTTCATCGCGCTCTGCCTGGTGGTGCTGGTGATATTCCTTTTCCTGAGGAACTTCTCCGCCACGGTAATCCCGAGCCTTGCCCTCCCGATGTCCGTCATAGGGACGTTCGCCCTGATGTACGTGCTGGGCTACAGCCTGGACAACCTCTCTTTAATGGCGCTCACGCTCTCGATAGGGTTCGTCGTTGACGACGCCATAGTCATGCTAGAGAACATCGTGCGGCACGTTGAAAAGGGCGAGCCGCCCATGCAGGCGGCGCTTACGGGCTCAAAAGAGATAGGCTTCACCATCGTCTCGATGACCCTTTCGCTAGTCGCCGTGTTCATCCCGGTGCTATTGATGGGCGGGATACTGGGCAGGCTCCTGCACGAGTTCGCCGTTACCATCGCATGCGCCATAATCATCTCCGGATTTGTTTCCTTAAGCCTCACTCCAATGCTCTGCAGCCGGTTCTTGAGGGCCGCGGGCGAGGTGAGGCACGGGAAGATGTACAAGGCGTCCGAGAAGTTCTTCGACGCCATGCTGAACGGGTATAAATGGACCCTCAACTGGACGCTTAAAAGGCGCGGCGCCATCATGCTCATCTACGCCGTGATGCTGGGCGTCACCATATATCTTTTCGGGTCGATACCCAAGGGGTTCCTGCCGAGCGACGATACCGGGGCTATATTCGGTTTTACCGAGGCCCAGCAGGGCATCTCCTTCGACTCGATGGTAAAGCACCAGAAGGCCGTCGCGGATGTAGTCATGGCCGACCCCGCGGTCAAGCAGCTGATGTCCAGCGTCGGGGCGGGCGGGCCGAACGCGGCCGCAAACTCGGGCAGGGTGTTCATGATGCTGAAGCCCCGGGACGAGCGTCCCGGAATAGACGACATAATCCAGAGGCTCCGGCCTCGCCTCGCGCAGATACCCGGCATCAACGTCTTCCTGCAGAACCTGCCGCCGATACGCATCGGCGGACAGTTGACAAAGAGCCTGTACCAGCTCACCCTCCAGGACCCGGACACGGCCGAGCTGTATAAGTACGCGACCCTCCTGAACGATAAGCTGACAACGGTGCCCGAGCTCCAGGACGTGACGAGCGACCTTCAGGTGACGAACCCGCAGGTGAACGTCGAGATCGACAGGGACAAAGCCTCGGCGCTAGGGGTGACGGCCGGGCAGATAGAAGACGCGCTGTATTCCGCTTACGGCGCCAGACAGGTATCGACAATCTTCGCGCCCAATAACCAGTATAAGGTAATACTGGAAGCGCTGCCGCAGTTCCAGATGGAGCCGTCCGCGCTTTCAAAACTCTATATCAGGTCTTCGGGAGGCACCCTGGTGCCGCTTTCCGCCGTGGCCGTGCTCACGACAGGCGTCGGCCCGCTGACGATAAACCACCAGGGCCAGCTCCCGGCGGTGACGATATCGTTCAACCTCCGCCCTGGCGTCGCGCTCGGGAGTGCCATAGGCATCGTGGACAGGATAAAGAACTCCATCCTGCCGCCGACGGTAACCTCGAACTTCCAGGGCTCGGCCCAAGCGTTCCAGTCCTCGTTCAAGGGGCTGGGGCTTCTCCTTATCCTGGCGATACTGGTGATATACATAGTGCTGGGCATCCTGTACGAAAGCTACATACACCCCCTGACGATACTTTCCGGACTGCCGGCGGCCGGGTTCGGCGCGCTCCTCACGCTCCTGATATTCCACAGGGACCTCAACATATACGCCTTCGTTGGGCTTATAATGCTCCTGGGCATAGTCAAGAAGAACGCGATAATGATGATAGACTTTGCCCTCGAGGCCCAGAGGACGGAAGGCAAGTCGCCCGAGGACGCTATCTACGAGGGCTGTATAATCAGGTTCAGGCCGATTATGATGACGACCATGGCGGCCTTGATGGCGACGCTCCCCATCGCGCTCGGGTTCGGGGCGGGGGCTGAGTCCAGGAGACCGCTGGGGCTCGCGGTGGTGGGCGGGCTTTTGTTCTCCCAGGCGCTGACGCTCTATATCACGCCGATATTTTATATCTACATGGAAAAGGCGAGCCGTCTGGCAACGGCCCTGACAAAGCGGCGAAAGAGAAAGGCCGCGGCCGCTACTTCAGAATCATAACCTCTATCGGCCCCGTCCTTTTCAGGACGTTGACGCTCGCGTCCTTCTCCCGCCTCTGTATCAGCATGTCCACCGAATGGTTGCCTACCTTCAGGTCTTCGATAACCAGGCGGTCAAGCCACTCGGGGAGGTGCGGCTGGTCGAACCTTATCTGCTGCCTGGGCGTATCTATCCTGAGCCCCAGGCAGGCCTTCAGCAGCATGAAGACCGCGGCGGATGACCATGCCTGCGGCGAGCAGGCCACGGGGTAAAGCGTGGGCCCCTGGCCGGCGCGGCGGTGGAAGCCGCAGAAAAGCTCCGGCAGCCGGTGCAGGTTCATGAAGAGGCTCGCGTCGAAAAGCGCGTCCAAAACCTGGAGCGCCATCTCCTTGAACCCATAAAGCGACATCCCATAGGCTATCAAGGCGTTGTCGTGCGGCCAGATGGAGCCGTTATGGTACGACATCGGGTTGTATCTCGCCTCGGAAGAGCCAAGAGTCCTAATCCCCCAGCCGGAGAAAAAGTCCTCGGAGAGCAGCATCTGGGCCACGCGCCTAGCCCGGCCCGGCTCAGATATCCTGGAATACAGGCAGTGTCCCAGGTTCGAACCCCGCACAAGGCAAGGTCTCTTTTCGCCGTCCAGGGCAATGGCGTACGTCCCCAGTTCCCTGTTCCAGAAGGCCTTCTCGAAGTTCCGCTTCAGGGCCCGGGCCTCCTGCCTTAGCCTGTCCGCCCGGTCCGGCAGCCCCATCAGTGCCGCCAGGTTGGCCGCGTGCCGCTTGGCCGCGTATACATATCCCTGCACCTCGGCGAGCGCAATAGGCCCCTTTGCAATCGTCCCGTCCCTATGGAATATGGAGTCTCCCGAGTCCTTCCACCCCTGGTTGTCGAGCCCGGTGGCGGAGCGCTTAAGGTACTCTACGAAGCTGTCCTTGTCGATGTCGCCGTAGTTGTCGATCCAGCCAAGCGCCCTCTCGATGTTCGGCCAGATGGAGGCTATAAAGTCCCGGTCCGCCGTCCGCTGGTAGTAGTTGCCCGCCAACATTATGAAAAGCGGCGTCGAGTCCACGCTCCCGTAGTACATGCCGTAGGGTATCTCTCCCGCGGCCGCCATCTCCCCGTGCCGGAACTCGTGGAGTATCTTGCCCGGCTCGGCGTCCTTGTCGGGGTCGTCCTTATCCGACTGGGTCTCGGCCAGGTACTTGAGCACGCCCCGCGCCATGTCGGGCATTACCCAGAGCGCCTCGAGCGAAGTGATGATGCCGTCCCGCCCGAATACCGTACTGAACCAGGGTATGCCCGCGTACGGGTACGGCCCGTGCGGCGTCTGCGTGATGAGCATGTTCAGGTCGGAACGCGCCCGGTTCAGCACGTCGGTGAACTGCTTGTTGGAGGTATGCAGATTGCAGCACAGAGAGCCGCTTTCGCCGATGGATGCGACGAGCCGCTCCGAGGCCTGGCCATAGGTGAGCCCCTTGAAGACCCTGCCGCCGACGGCGCACCTGACTACGAGCGTCGCGGTCTTGGCCTCCCGCGGCCTCAGGGCTAGCTCGAATGTGGCCGAGGAGGCCGTGATGTCCTCGGGCGTCGGGTCGCATTCCACGTATACGGCCCTTTCGACGTCGTCGAGCCCTTTATACCTTGTGGTTATGCCGCCCTGAATGACCTCGGGCGGGAATTTTTCGCCGCGTCTTATTCGCTTAAGGCCGCGCACCTCGAAGAGGTCCGTGAAGTCGAAATCCAGCAGTATCGAAAAAGTAATGTCCACGTTTATCGTGCCGTAGTTCATCAGCCGGAAGCGCTCATAGGATATCCCCTTCCAGAGGAACCGCTGCCTGAACAGGTGGATATTGCCGCGTTTTATGAGGTTTCCGCCCCCGGCGTCGATGTCCGCGTTGGTGAGGTCGGCCGTGAAGAAGCTGTTGTCGTCCAGGACCGTGGAACTGAGCAGGAGAGGCCTTTCCTTCCCCAGCCTAAGCTCCAACCGGCTCAGGAACCGGGTGCCCTCATGGAAGAGGCCCTGCTCGCCGCGGCCCATCGGCGTTATGTCGCCGTACCGGTCAAAGACGGCGAAGGTATCCCCCTCTTTCAGCACATTCGTCCTGTCGTCCGCGAACGCTGACGTGGCCAGTACATAGTACTGGTCGCCTACCTTGATGATGTCGCTCATCTCATGCCGCCTCTTTCTCAGCGTCCTTCCTCATAGCCCCCGCCAGTCTGCGGTAGACGGACAGGTAGTCGTCCGCCATCCTCCGGGACGTGAAGCGGCTCTCGAACCTCCTGCGGCATTCCACACGGTCGACCCCTTTTATTTTAACCAGCGCATCCAGGGCTTCTTCCACGGAGCTCACGATGAATCCGGTTATCCCTTC
>JBEKYB010000080.1:0-13867 GCA_049511435.1 Nitrospirota bacterium
GGTGGCAATCGCGCCCGAGGCTGGCTCGGAGCGGCTGCGGGGAGTAATCAACAAGAACATCTCCGAGGAGCAGGTACTAAATGCGGTGCGGGCGCTGATTACGGGCGGGGTCTTGAACGTAAAGCTCTATTTCATGGTGGGACTGCCGACCGAGACGGACGAGGACGTTGACGCGATAGTCGCGCTCGCGAATAAGGCAAGGGAGGTGCAGCTCCAGGCGGCGCGGCCGATCGGCAGGATGGGAATGCTGACCCTTAGCGTCAACTGCTTCATACCGAAGCCATGGACGCCGCTTCAGTGGGAGCCGATGGAGCCGGTGGACCGGCTTTTATCCAAAATCCGTCACATCGAGAAGGCGCTTAAGGGCGTCCCGAACATCAGCGTGATACACGACGTCCCGAAATGGGCATACCTTCAGTGCGCGCTTTCGCGGGGCGACCGGCGGCTTGCGAAGGTGATAGTCTCTGCGGCCAGCGAAGACGGCGACTGGGGCAGGGCGTTCGGCGAGGCTGGCCTCGGCATGGATTTCTTTGCCGGCAGGAGACGCGATAAAGACGAGCTAATGCCGTGGGACTTCCTGGACAGCGGCCTTGATAAAGAATACCTCTGGCGGGAAAGGGAGCGGGCATTCCGCGCGAGCCATACGCCCAGGTGCAAGGTGGGGAAGTGCACGCTCTGCGGGGTCTGCGAGACTTGAAAGCCCATCGGCTTGATTTTTATTGACATTTCAGCAATTATCCATTAATATTACCCAGTTTGCAAAGTCTCCGGGTCTGGTTATCCGGATAAAGCTACTACCATGGTCTTATGGAGGAAGAAGTGAAAAAGTTTCTCGGAGTGGCGGCGATAGCCTTATTAGTGGTGTCCCTGGCATTTGCGGCGGCATGCTCCAAAAAGTCGGAAGGCATTGTAGGTACTTGGGGGATGGTGGGAGCCCCTGAGAAGACCGTCAAGATTACCAAGGAAGGCGACAATTATTTCTACGAGGGCAGTCAGGGGAAAACGCCTGCCAAAAAGCAGGACGAAAACACCCTTATTGTCCCCATGGGCCCCATCGAGGTAACGGCGAAGCTCGACCCGGCCACCGGGGTGCTGAGCGTTTCCTTCATGGGTGAAAGCTACCAATATAAGAAGGTGCAGTAGAACCTGCCGGAGCATGGAGGAGTAAGACTTATGAGAAAAACAGTCCTTTTGGCATTGTCGTTTTCGGCCCTGGCATTCATCTACGCGTGCGGCGGCGAGAAGTCCGCTCCCAAGGAAGGGGCCGCCCAGCCCGGACAGGGCGCGCCTGCAGGCCAGCAGCAGGTGATACCGCCCGTCGGGAAGCCGGTTGTGGAGGTACCCGACATTATCAAGGGAAAATGGAAGGGTGTGGTGCTGGTCGTCGATGACAAGGAAAAGAAGACCCGCTCGGACGAGAAGGTCGGGCTGGGCGATAAGTTCAAGGTCCCGGGCTCGGACCTTACCGTCGTTGTAAAGGAGTTTTTCCCCGCGTTCGTCATGCAGGGGTCGAACATAACCTCCACCTCCAACGAGTCTACCAACCCGGCGGCCCAGGTTGTCGTGTCCGAGGGCGGGAGCGAGATATTCAGCGGCTGGCTGTTCGCGCGGTACCCGACCACGCACGCGTTCACCCATCCGAGGTTCGCCATTACGCTTAAGGAAGGCATACCTAAGTAGCAAGGGGGGCGGTTTGTTGAAGTTGAAGCTTTTATGCATAACGGCGGCCATGTTGACCATGGCCGCTTTGTTTTACGGCTGCGGCAAAGGCGAGAAAGAGGCCGAGATCCAGAAGGCCCGCGAGCGGGAGCTTTCGAATTTCTCGGAGGGCAGGACACCGCCCCCCGCTCCGGCGCCCCTTCCCAAGGACCTTGTCCTGTCCGTCCCCGGCTACGTGAAGGAGAAGTACCATACCGTCACGATGGCGGTGGGCGACCGGAAGACGAAAGAGGTAAGGCGTTTCAAGGCGGCGATCGGCGGGACGGTCAAGGTGCCCGGGACGGACTATTCGCTGAAGATAGAGGCCTACATACCTAACTGGTTCCTGCAAGGCAACACCGTTACCTCGAAAAACGAGAAGCAGGACGACCCGGCCGTGCGGGCGGAGATATTCGAGGGCCACAAACAGGTATTCGACGGCTTCCTGTTCCAGAAGAACAAGACGCCGTCCTTCATCACGGACCGTTACGTCATCGGCCTCATGGGCGCGTCCTAAGGCTTAACCACCTCGCTTCTGACCACGTCCGGGTTATCGGGGTCGAACTCCCCGTCCCTCACCGCCAGGAGATACACGGTATCGTCGCCGATGTTCCGGAAGGCATGCCTCACCCCCGGCGGTATCCGTATCAGCGTAGGCTCCCGGTCTATCACGCGTTCACTTATTCCCGAGCCGTCTTCCCAATAGAAGACGCCCCTGCCCGAGAAGACGAGCAGCGTCTCGTTGGTCTTTTCGTGGTAGTGGTTGCCGCGCACCTGACCCGGGCTTATAGCCACGACATGGACGCCCCTTATGTCCGCGTCCCGCCCGCTAGGGCCGTGCATGAACGGATATGCCGACCAGCCCGTCTTCGGGTCGTTGAAAAATCCATCATGGAGTCTTTCTATATCCACGCTTGGCATGCTCGTCCCTCCGGAATATGTATTTGTAATTTTAATTATAAGCCCCGCTTTATTCCAGTCAAGGTTAAACTTCAAGTTTTTACTTGAATTTACCTGCCGTTTTGTGCTACTTAATAGGTGCGAGTATTGCAATTAAAGGAGAGACATGCCCGGTTCAGACCTTGTCATGTACGAGGAAGAGTTCCGCGCCGTCGATGCGGAGCTACAGCGGCTGCAGAACCAGTCAAACGCCAAGGTAGTCTTCCTCGTGGATAAAAACGGCCAGCTTATCTCGAGCGTCGGCGAGACGAGGGGCATCGATACCACTTCGCTTGCGTCCTTGACGGCGGGGAACGTGGCCGCGACCGGCGGGATGGCAAGGCTTTTGGGCGAGAAGGAGTTCTCGATAATCTTCCACGAGGGAGAGAAGGACAACATCCACATCTCCATCATAGGCCAGAGGGTCATCCTGGTCGTGATATTCGACCAGAGGAGCTCGCTCGGCCTTGTGAGGCTCAGGGTAAAGAAAAGCTCCGAGGCGCTGACGAAAATTTTTGAGACCGTCGATGAGAAGGCTAAGACGAGCAGGGCCAAGGGCAGAGTTTCGGTATCCCCGTTTGCCGAGATAACTGACGAAGACATCGACAACCTCTTCGGTTAACCCGCCATGTCCTTCATAAATTATTCTTCCCGCGAAATAAACGTAAAGCTCGTGTACTACGGGCCGGGCCTGTGCGGCAAGACCACCAACCTCCATTACATCTACAGGAAGACGAACCCCGAGGCCAAGGGCAAGATGATATCGCTCGCCACCGAGACGGAGCGGACGCTCTTCTTCGATTTTCTCCCGCTAGCCCTGGGCGAGATACGCGGGTTCAAGACCCGGTTCCATCTGTACACCGTGCCGGGGCAGGTCTTCTACGACGCATCCAGGAAGCTGATATTGAAGGGCGTGGACGGGGTGGTCTTCGTGGCGGACTCGCAGGTGGAGCGCATGGAGGCGAACGTCGAGAGCCTGGACAACCTGCGCATCAACCTCGCGGAACAGGGCTATAACCTGGACAGCCTCCCCTATGTCATCCAGTACAACAAGCGGGACCTGCCGAACATCGCCCCGGACCAGGAGTTGGAGAAGCTCCTGAACCCGCGCGGACTCCCATCCTACCAGGCCGTCGCCACCACCGGCATCGGCGTCTTCGATACCCTCAAGAACCTGGCCAAACAGGTGCTCTTCGAACTTAAAAAGGGCAGGTAACGGCATCCCCTTCTGATATACTGGTCTCATGCGCACTCAAAATCGTCCTAAGCTTGGGTTAGCCCTCTCCGGAGGCGCCGCGAGGTCCATCGCGCATATCGGCGTGTTGAAGGCCTTCGAGGATGCCGGTGTGCGGATAGACGCCATCGCCGGCACCAGCGGCGGGGCCATGATAGGCGCGCTCTACTTGGACGGCATGGGCATACCGGAGCTTCTGGAGATTACAAAGACGCTCGGATGGGGCAGCATCCTAAAGCCGTCGCTCTCCGCGGCGGGGCTCATCGACTCGCGCGTGATTCATGACTTCATGAAGAAGTATCTGAAGGCCTCCCGCATCGAGGAGCTTACCAGACCGTTCGCCGCCGTCTGCACCGACCTCGGCACCGGCGACAAGGTCGTCCTCACGAAAGGGCCCTTGGCGGCGGCGGTCCAGGCGTCGTGCAGCCTGCCCATCTTTTTTACGCCTACGGAGTTTAACGGCATGACCCTCATAGACGGGGGGTACTCCAGCCAGATACCGGTACTGGCCGCAAAAGACGAGCTGCGGGCGGAGACGGTCGTGGCGGCGGACGTGAACTATAAGGCCCTGAAGGCTCCGAAGAAATGGAACATGTTCGGGATCTCAATGCACCTGACGCTCCTCATCGCCAGGAGGAACGCGGACCGGGAGCTGACTTTCGCCGACTCTGTAATAGAAGTCTGCACGGAAGGGATCGGCCTGCACGAGATCAAGAAGCACGCTGAGCTGTTTAAAAGGGGATACAGGGCTGCGGCTGAAAAGATGGACGAGATAAAGCGGCTGATCGCATGAGGCCGCCCTGAAAGATAGCAAACATAAGTATGTGAAAATATTGATATAAATTAGTTATCAACAGGAAGAACGGGGCTGTCGGCCCGGATGGGGCCGCCTTATCGGGCCATAAAATTTTTTTAACCGATAAATGCTGGTGTTAGGCCCGAAACTGGTTCCGGTTATCAATTAGGCCCTTATCTGGTCTTGACAAAGGCATCCGAACTGGGTTATAAAGGGGGGGTACGGAGAATAAAAAAACCGGGCCGAATATAACCCCGACCCGGTTCTTCTTTTTAAAAAAAAGGTACAGCTAGCTATTTCTTGGCTGTGGCTTTCTTGGCAGCCGGTTTCTTTGCAGCCGGTTTTGCCTTCGACGCGGCGGTCGCCTTCTTGGCGGCCGCCGGTTTCTTTGCAGCGGCCTTCTTCGGGGCAGCCTTCTTGGCGGCCGGTTTCTTTGCAGCGGGTTTTGCCTTCGACGCAGTTGTGGCCTTCTTAGCAACGGCCTTCTTCGGGGCGGCCTTCTTGGCGGCCGGTTTCTTCGCGGCGGCCTTCTTGGCGGCCGGCTTCTTCGCAGTTTCTGCCATCTTAACGGCTCCTTTCTTCTGTGTCGCCGGTTTCACGGCGACTGGGTAGCAGAGCTCATCGTCGTTCACTGCGAGTCGTCCGCATGTCTCGCATGTGTACTTGAGCTCCATGACCTTTGGCATGCACACGTGCCGAGAGTCCTCGGCTACTGCACCGCAGAATTCACATACAGCCAGTTCTGTGGACTTGACAGGAGCGCATATATGCCCCTTGTCCGAAGTGACTGCACCGCATGTCTGACACACGTACAGTGCGTACTCCTTTTCAGTCCTAGCCATCCATACCTCCTTTCTTTTTTTATTCTGCGAGCCCGCAAAAAATTCCGGGTCGCGCAAGCGGACTTCAAAATTTTTTATCAGGGCTCAAAAAAAATCCGTAGAAAAAATTTTCTCCTGATAAATTTAAAAAAAGTATATAGCAAATATTTTACAATTGCAATGATAATTTAATATTGATGAAACAAATTCCAACCGGATAAGACAGGGGAAAAATTTATCCGCGCGAGTCGCGCCACCGCTTCGTTGACAACAATATTTTGCTGTGGTATAGTTTCAGCCATTCCAATAAAGGAGGCCTGCAATGAAAAGAAATATTCTTGGGTTTGCAGTATCTCTACCGCTCGCGCTCTTCGTCTTTGCCGGATGCGCCGAGACGCATCTTTCAGGCAACACTCAGAACCTCGACTCGGGAATAAAAGGACAGGTGCTAATAGAGAACCAGGGGGCTGCGGAAGGCGTCTTCGTATACGCTTACGACTCGCCGTACAACGACCTGCGCGTGCCCACCAAGCTTATATCCGCGCCTACCCTGAAGGACGGTTCGTACACTCTGAAGCTCGCGCCGGGGACGTATTACATCGTCGCGCGGCGCAGGACGTCGGGCGACCCGAAGGGTTATCTCGTCAAGGGCGACTACGAAGGCAAGTACCCGGGCAACCCGGTCACGGTAAAGCCCGGCGCGTATGAGACAGTCAATGTCTCGATCGCGATGCTCGCGGGGAACTTCCTGCTCGCCCCGTACCTCCCCGAGGAAGGCAGCATGGGACTGAGCGGCCGGGTATATGATGAGACCGGCAAGCCCGCCGTCGGCGCATTCGTGATGATATACAAGGACAGGGAGATGGTGGGCCTTCCGACTTATCTCTCGAAGCCGACAAGCAAGGACGGCGATTATTATGTGTACCTCCCTAAATCCGGGACGTATTACGTCGCCGCTCGTCTCAGGTACGGCGGCCTGCCCAGGAAGGGCGAACCCTACGGCACGTACGACAAGGACTCCGAACACAAGGTGGCAGTGAACGAAAAGGAGATAGTCACCGGCATAGACATCAGGCTGGGTCCGTTCCCGTTCGACCTGGCCAAACCGGCGCCGCCCGTAGTCAATCCGCCCGCCGCGGCCGAGCCGTCGGCGCCTCCTACCCCGGAGCCCGTAAAGTCCGCCCCGCAATAAATATTTATGACTCCGCTTACCCGGGCCGCCGTAAAGGGCGGCCTTTTTATTTTGGCGGGGCGCTTTCAATTATTATTGTAAGCCGTAATTTTTTATGATATATACTCATGAGAGCACTTGGAAACGTATCAGAACTTTGAAAGGTCCGACACATGATCCTTACGCTCTATGTCAACGACCCCTTGGGGAAACGCTGCCGGATAAACGTGGAGGCGGCCCAGAAGGTGCAGGAAGAATATCCGATCGAGATCAGGATAGTGAAGCACAGAGATAAAGAAAGAACTCCTTCGCTCCTTATTTTAGAGTCGGATTTTATCGGAGGTCCTAGGTGAGGCCCAGTCCGCTCCTCGTATTCCTGACGGTCGTCTCGGTCTTTCTTTTCGGGTGCGCCGGCATCGGAGCCGCCCAGGACGGACCCCGGCAGGCCCCCGATTTCAAGGTGACTCTCCTAACAGGCGAGGAGGTCAGCCTAACCGCGTCCGCCGGCAAGCCGCTTGAACTAAGGGTGGGGGCGGTAGTGGACGGACGGTTCCAGGAGCCGCATGTCATAAAGGGGAGGCCCCTCGTCCTGACCATCGGCGCGAGCTGGTGCCCGCACTGCAATCACGAGGCGCCTGTTCTTAAGAGGGTCTACGACAGCCGGAAGCAGGACGCGGAGATGCTGATAGTAATCACGAAGAGCCCGCGGAAGGACGCCTTGAACATGGTGAAGAAATACGGCTTCAAGGCGATGGTGGGGTTCGACCCGGACGGCCTGGTGGCGAAGGCCTTCGGCGTCACGGGCATACCGGCGACGTTCTTCATAGACAGCTCCGGCAAGATAGTGGACGAATACTTCGGGAGCATCGAGGAGGATGAGCTTAACAAGAAGATCGACAGCCTCGCGGGCAGGTAGGGAGTCCTGCCTGCGGCAAAAACATCCACAAGTCAGCACCCCCACCCACCCGTAAAGCCGTATGACTAACCGTAAAGGTCCGGGCTCAGTATCTTGTCTATGGTCGTCCTTGCCAGGACCAGCGGGGCTATGAACATGTTGGCCATGTCCCGCTCAAGGTCGCGCTTGTTGGACAGGAAGGTTATCCTGTCCTGCATGCGGTCCCTGAGGAAGTTCAAGTAGTCTACGGTCCGCTTCGGCTTGTATTTCTTGTCGTAGTCCTGCCCGAACAGCTCGATCCCGTTCTGGGGCACCTGGAGGCCGTGGAAAGTCCTCCACTCGCGCCACTGGATGTTCCCGCGCACAAGCTCCGTGACTATCGTCAACGAGAGCTTCTTCGGTATGTCGATGAGGTTGTCCGGCAGGCCGAATGCGTGCGTGTTCATTATGTAGCAATCGCAGCCCATCTTGAAGAGCTTCCTGAACTGCTCGCAGTCCTCAAGGAGTGAGTGCACGCGGAACGGGTTCGCGAACGGCTCGATTACGAGCTTGTCAAGCTCCTTGGCGTCCACGTTCTCGACGCCCTTGGCCCGCATGGTCGAAAGCGACGCCCCCATGGCTACCGCAAGCGAGGTGCCCTTGACCTTGCTGATCGGCGGGAGGCTGGTGTCCTTCTGAAGCCAGATGACCATGCTCGGCCTTTCGCAGGAGTCGTCGTGGTGGAACATATCGCGGCTCTTTATGCACCGGCCGTTGTTGTTCCTTATATCCTCGTTCACCATCAGCTTCTTTATTTTCTGGCCGTCCTGATGCCTGGTGACGGCCACGTTTTGGGCCGAGTAGAAATATTTCAGTATCGGGTCGTCGAACTTCGTCGCGTCCGTCTTGTCGAAAAGCGACGGCTCGAGCGCCACGCTCACGTCGTTTTCAAGGTCTATCAAGAAGGCGTCGTCGTGGATGACCGTGACCTTCTCGTTCTTCCTGAGCGTGCCTTCATGGTCCAGGCTGTTCGTTATGGAGGACTTCCCTGAGCCCGACAGGCCGAACACGGCGATGGGGCGGTTATTGCCGACCTTCTTTATGCCGCCGTGGCAGGCGACCATGTTGTGCCTGACGCCTATTGTCCAGGCAAGGGTCAGAGTCCCCTTCTTGCGTTCGCCGAAATAGCGAAGGCCCAGGATGGCTATGCAGTTCTGCAACTCGTCTATGATGACCAGACCGTTCGGGAAGTCGGGATGCGCCCAGTCTGGGTCGGCGAATGCCAGGATATCCGGCTCGTTTATCTGTCTCGACTTAGGATACGCGTCGCTCCACGGCTTCATGAACGGGAGGAAGTTAAGCCCCCAGTCGAGCATGTTCTTTGCGTCCGTCTCCGGGCTTATCAGGTGGGCCTTTACCATGAAGTCGTGGTGGAGGCCGACTATCCCCTCAAGGTGCAGGCCGGGCCGCCTGTTGAACTGGTAGACCGCCTCCATCAGTATCGTATGTATCTTGTCGCTCTTGGCCTTGTCGAAGGTCCGCACCAGAAGCCTGGCCCTTGCCGTGCGGCCCACCACGCCGCCGTCGTTCGAGATCAGCACCTTCGCGTCCGCCGGAAGCCCGAACTGGCCCGGGTTGTACATCGGCTGGTCGGTGCATATCACCTCCGGCTGCCTGAGCGCCAGCCCGTATAGCTCGGCCATGCTCGTGCGCCTGACCGAGTTCGCGTACATAGCAGTTTCGATCACCGCGCGCCACGGCGAATCAGGCAGGGTATTCATCGTCGCCATCTCTTATTCCTCCCTTTATTCTTAAAAAAGCATGCAACTCACCCGAGAGTCAATATATCTCTAAAGGGTGCAAAAGTCAAGAGTAATTGCGGCTACTTTGCATTTTAATCTATAAATTTGTCCATACGGAGGCGGAAATTGTAGAAATTAGCCTCTTAGCGGGTACTAGCGTATAGCTTAAACGGCAAACGCCGACGGGCAGACGTCCTTGAGGGCGCATTCGGGGTGATTTGGGTTCCTTGCCGTGCAGGTGTAGCGGCCGAGGATTATCAGGCGGTTTGAAAAGGCTATCCAGTCTTTCTCCGGGATGAGCTGGTAGAGGTCGCGCTCTATCTTCTCCGGGTCCTTGTTCTTTGTCAGGCCGAGCCGGTTCGTCACCCTTATCATGTGCGTGTCTGTGACTATGCCTGGGACGCCGAAGCAGATAGTCAGGATGAGGTTCGCGGTCTTCCGGCCCACGCCTGGGAGTTTTACCAGCTCCTCCATCGTTTTAGGCACCTCGCCTCCGTGGTCCTTGAGGAGCGCCTGGGCCATGTTTATTATATTTCTGGCCTTGTTCCGGAAGAATGTGACCGCCTTTATCTCGTCCTGGAGCGTATCTGTATCCGCCTGGGCGTAGTCTTTTGCCGTCTTGTATTTCTGGAAGAGGGTCTTCGTGATGGAGTTCACCAGGGTTTCCCTGCACTGCGCGGAGAGCATGGCCGCGACGAGCAGGTCAAGCGGTTGCTTGTAGTGCAGCTCCGTGCCGGGGTCGTCAGGGTATCGCTTCTTCAGGAGCTTGACAATCTCCGCGGCGCGCTTCTTTTTCTGCTCAAAGGTTTCGTGTTCAAAGTCGTAGGACATATGAGCCTCCGGTTATTCGGGGTGCAATACCAAAGTTTTGAGTACGCTATCATAAATCGGTTCGATTTTCTCAAATTCATCAACTGGACAAGAGAATGATGTAATATAGCTGACACCATCTTTTATAGTTACAGCCCATCTCGTTTCAATAGTCGGCCCATCTCCTTCTATTAATTGGTATGAACGTTTGACCTCTTTCCATTTCATACCATTAATATTTATATCCTCTTCGGAAATAAATTCTCTATTAGAAGATACATTGGATAGAAGAAAAGGTCTTATCTTTGCCCATTTCTCGCCAAGCGACAGTTTAGTTTTCTGGGGTACAAAGCCGATACTTATAGCGACAGGCCTACATTCATGCCCAGGCATCCAGAAAGTTAAGTCAGATATCTGATATTCATCATGTTCATTTTCGCCAGTTTTGTTATCTTCAATTCTCCATCCCGCCGGCGGGACGACCGAATAATTTTTACTTACTATTTTATTATCCGCACAAGAAGCTACTTGCAATACAAGTATAATCGAAAAAGATAAAGCCAATATGCGTTTCATTATTATCCTCGCCTCCTCTTAAAGAATTTCTCCACTTCCTCCAATGTCATGCAGTTTAGCACATCCTTTTTCTCAAGCCAACCCTTGCGCGCGATGCCGATGCCGTAGGCCACGTCGTCGAAGCCGCCCAGGTTATGCGCGTCCGGGCTGATGGCGATTTTGACGCCCTTCTCCCTCGCGTGCCGCATCTCGCGCCAGTCGATGTCGAGCCTCTGCGGGTGCGCGTTCAGTTCGATTGCGACGCCCAGCGAAGCCGCCGCGTCTATGACCTTTTTCATGTCCAGCGGGTAGCCCTCCCGGCCCAGGAGCAGCCTGCCCGTCGGGTGGCCGAGTATGGTGAAGTGCGGGTTCTCCATCGCCCGGAGTATGCGTTTCGTCGCCTCGTCTTCAGTCATCTTGAACTTCGAATGGATGGAGCACACGGTGTAGTCGAGCGAGGCCAATATCTCGTCGGGGTAGTCGAGCGTGCCGTCCGGCATGATGTCCACCTCGGAGCCCTTGAAGACATGGAAGCCCTCCACCCGCCCGTTGACGTCGTCTATGTCCTCGTGCTGCTTGAAAAGGTCGGATATCTTCATTCCCCCGGCGTACGCGACGACCTGGCTGTGGTCGGTTATGCCGATGTATTTGTAGCCGTGCTTCTTTGCGGCCTCGGCTATCTCGATTATTTCGTCCTTGCCGTCCGAGTAGCGGCTGTGCATGTGGAACAGCCCAAGGATGTCCTTCTCGTTTATGAGGTTCGGCAGCCCCCCCTCCAGGGCGGCCTCGACCTCGCCCATGTCTTCGCGGAGCTCCGGTTCCACATAGTCTAAACCCAGCACCCTGTAGATGCACTCCTCGTCGGCGCACTTCACCAGCGTGTCGTCATCTGTCCTGAACAGGCCGTACTCGTTCAGCTTCAGCCCCATCTTCTTGGCGATGCCCCTCAGCCTCACGTTGTGGTCCTGGTTCCCGGTGAAGTACTGGAGCGCGTACGGGAACTGCTCGTCCGTGACCACCCGGAGGTCGGCGGCAATCCCGCTGGCAAGCGTCACGCTTGATTTCGTCTCCCCCTTCCCGACTATAATCTCCACGTCCGGAAGGCCGGTGAATACGTCCATCACGGACGCCGGGTCGTCCGAGGAAGCCAGTATGTCGATGTCCTTTATTATTTCTTTTTTCCTTCGGATGCTGCCCGCGACGGCAATCCTCCCCACTTTACCCGACTTGACGAGCGGCGCATAGAGCCTCTGGGCCTCCGAGGCAGCGAAGGAGTAGAGGTATCTTTCGGAATGCTTCTTCAGGAATGCGATGTTCTCGAGGATTTTTTTCTGGGTCCTGTCTCCGAACCCGGGCAGGCTAATCAGGCGGTTTTCGTTGCAGGCGTATTCAAGCTCGGCGATGCTCGTGATGCCCAGGGTCTCGAGGAGTGCCTTCGCCTTCTTGGGCCCCAGGCCGGGGACCTTGAGGAGCTGGATTATACCCGGCGGGAGGGATTTTTTAAGCTCCTCGTAGTACGCCAGCCTGCCGGTCGTGGAGAGCTCGATTATCCTCTCGCGGATGCCCTCCCCGATGCCCCGGATGCCCTTCAGGTCCGTCGAGGCGATTATCTCGTCCAGTTCGCCCGGGTAGGCGCGCAGTGCGCGCGCGGCCTTGGTGTACGCCAGGCACCGGAATACGCTCTCCCCCTTCATCTCGAGGAGCACGCCAATCTCTTCCAGCACGTTGGCGGCCGCTTTCTTATCCATATGGATAGTTTAGCGCAAGTGTCTCTTTTTTCAAACCTTTATATACTAATATATACTAACGGCAAGTTTCGGCAGGTATTATCAATGAAGATTTTCGGCAGCGGCCTCAGCTCTCCTGCCTCGCCTTTTTCAGTTTCTCTGTCAGGGCGTCCAGATGCTTCTTCTCTTCCGCCGCCAGGTTCTCGAACAGCACCCTGACCATCCCGTCCTCCATCCTTTTCGAGGCCTTGGTATAAAAGCCGTACGCCTCGCCCTCATGCTTTATAGCCACCTTGAGCGCGTCCAGCTCGTCCAGGAAAGCCACGTCGAGCTCGGCCAATGCCGCCTCTATCAGCCTGCCGCCCTCGATGTACGGGCCGCGGGCCGCATCCCTGAACTCTTCCATGGAGATGGGGCAGGCCTCGTTGTCCAGGCCGCAGTAGAGGAGCCTGATGTCTGCCATGTGCCCCTTTTCCACCTCCGACATCGCCAGGAACAGCTCCTTTCCGGCCGGGTCTTCTATCTTGGCGGCCGCCTTAGTGTAAAATTCGCTGGAGCCGTTCTCAAGACCGAAGGCGAACAGCAGGGCATCGACCATCGACTCGTTGCCTTTCAGCATTCTCTCCTCCTGTTTTCTTTTATTTTCAATAATTTAATAAAGCTTCCGGGCAGAGCGCCTTTTTTTTAGGAGCAATTCTTATGCTCCCGGCTTGCCAGATTCAGAATTATTGCTATAATCTTATAATACAAGCTTCGCATATACAACCTGAAAAAGCGTTTCGCAAGGAGGTGAGCATGAAAATTTTTGTCACAGGCGGCTCAGGATTTCTAGGTTCAGCGATTATAAGAAGGCTCGTCAATGAAGGCCATGAGGTTACAGGCCTTGTCAGAAGGAAGTCCAAAGCGGACGCTGTCGAGGAGTGCGGCGCAAGCGTCGTAGTGGGCGACCTCCTCGAGGCGGATTCATGGACGATGGCCCTCCGGGACGCCGAACTGATAATAAGCGCAACACAGCCGGTACGCCATGGCGAGAAGGTCTCGCTGGCGGAGGCGAGGCGCCGCTCATATTATCACGGGCAGATGGTCGGAAACCTCTTCCTTGCGGGCGAAGGCTCTAGCGTCAAGGGGATCGCCGTGACGTACGGCGTGAACGGTTTCGGCAACAGGGGCGAGGACTGGGTCGTGGAGAACGACGAGCTCAACCCGGTCGGCTACGAACGCTCCGTTTCCGGCGCTTACTGGCATATCGACAAGACGTCCCGAAAGACGCGCGTCCCGCTGATAAACATCTTCACGGGCTGGGTATACGGGGCGGGCGGCTGGTTCGAAACCTTCGTCCGCGGCGTGAGGAACGGCACGGTGCGCATAGTGGGCGAAGGCAATAACTACATGAGCACGATACATATAGACGACCTGGCGGAGGCATACGTCGGCATAGTG
>JBEKYB010000081.1:0-6956 GCA_049511435.1 Nitrospirota bacterium
ATTTGCGATAAATGCAAGGTCATAAAGAGGAAGGGAACCGTCAGGGTTATCTGTATCAACCCGAGACACAAACAGCGGCAGGGGTAAACCCTTAGCCCAAGGAGGAAGCTTTGGCAAGGATTGCAGGCGTTGACCTACCCAGGGAAAAAAGGATTGAGATAGGTCTTACATACATCTTCGGCATAGGCCGGACCTCGGCAAACAAAATATTGACCGGGGCGGGCGTCAACCCAGAAACTCGCGTTAAAGATTTGACCGAGTCCGAAGTGGCCCGGATAAGGGAGATAATCGACAAGTCCTTTAAGGTCGAGGGCGACCTCCGGAGAGACAGGACCATGGCCATCAAGAGGTTGATGGACATCGGCTGCTACAGGGGCCTCCGCCACAGGAGGGGCATGCCAGTCCGTGGCCAGAGGACGAAGACGAACGCCCGCACCAGGAAGGGCCCGAAACGCACGGTGGCCGGCAAGAAGAAGGCCGTCAAGTAAGGTCGTAAAGCCGAATAAAGGCTTTTGGATAATTAGAGACAACAGGAGGGAAAATGGCTGGACCAAGAAAGGGCGGCCCCAAGAAAGAGAAAAAGAACATACCGACGGGGGTTGCGCACATACAGGCGTCTTTCAACAACACGATCGTAAGCATCACCGACTCAAACGGCAACGTCATCTGCTGGTCCAGCTCAGGGAACCAGGGCTTCAAGGGCTCCAGGAAGAGCACCCCTTTTGCAGCGCAGATGGCTTCCGAGAACGCCGCCAAGAAGGCGATGGAGCAGGGTATGCGGACCGTCGAGGTCTGGATAAACGGCCCGGGCGCCGGGCGCGAATCGGCAATCAGGGCCCTTCAGTCGGTCGGGCTGGATATCTCCGCGATACGGGATGTTACGCCTATACCGCACAACGGCTGCCGCCCGCCGAAGAGAAGAAGGGTTTAATAAAAGGTATAAGGCCCAACAGGAGGTTATAACTTGGCAAGGTATACAGGCCCTGTCTGCAGGCTCTGCAGGAGGGAGACAATCAAACTTTTCTTGAAGGGAGACCGCTGCTTCACCGACAAGTGCGCGGTGGAGCGCCGGAGCTATGCGCCGGGCCAGCACGGCCAGGGCAGGCAGAAGGTATCCGACTACGGGGTACAGCTAAGAGAAAAGCAGAAGGTGCGAAGGATTTACGGCCTGCTCGAGAAGCAGTTCCGCGGCTACTACCTTAAGGCGGCCCGTATGAAAGGCGTAACCGGCGAGAACCTGCTGTCGCTCCTCGAGAGGAGGCTCGACAACGTGGTTTACAGGCTGGGTTTCGGCGCTTCCAGGAAAGAGGCGCGCATGCTGGTGACCCAGGGTCATTTTACTGTCAACGGGAATACGGTTAATATGCCCTCGTTCCTTGTGAAGCCAAACGACACGGTCGAGCTCAGAGAGAAGAGCAGGAACCTGGTCCGCTTCCAGGAACTGGCCGCCGCAATGGACAGGAAAGGTCTGGTCTCATGGCTGGAGCTTGATAAACAGAATTTCAGGGGCAAGGTGGTTTCGATGCCGCTCCGTGAGGATATAGCTCTTCCGGTAAACGAGAACCTCATAGTCGAGCTCTACTCCAAGTAGTAAGATAAATAACCCCAAAGGAGAGGTTATGACCATGAAGTTAAAGGGCTTTCAGATCCCCAAAAAACTGGAGTTTGAGGCCGACAGTCTTTCGAATACATATGGCAAGTTCAGCGCCGAGCCTTTCGAGCGCGGTTTCGGCACCACCATAGGCAATTCGCTCAGGAGGGTGCTCCTTTCGTCGCTAGAGGGTGCGGCGGTTACTTCCATCAGGATTGACGGTGTCCTGCACGAGTTTTCCTCAATCCCCGGCGTTGTCGAGGACGTGACCGACATCATCCTGAACGTGAAGAAGCTCAGATTCAAGATGCACTCGGACAAGTCCAAGACCGTCACCATAGACGTCGAAGGCCCCGGCGCGGTATACGGCTCCCATATCGATGTCGACAGCGATATCGAGGTGCTGACCCCTGACCTTCTCATCGCGACGCTCGAGAAGGATGCCCGGTTCACGATGGAGATGACGGTGAAGAAGGGCAGGGGATATATCCCGTCCGAGCGGAACAAAGAGGCGGATTCGCCGATAGGCGTGATACCGGTTGACTCGATTTTCTCGCCTATACAGAAGGTTAATTACTGGGTTGAGAGCGCCAGGGTCGGCCAGGAAACGGACTACGACAAGCTGATAATGGAGGTAGTGACCGACGGCAGCGCGCGTCCGGACGATGCCGTTGCCTACGCCGCAAAAATCCTCAAGGACCACCTGGGCATCTTCATCAACTTCGAGGAAGAGGGCGAGATGATAGAGGCCGAGGCCGAGGAGGTCGACGACAAGTTCAACGAGAACCTCCTCCGGAGCGTAAACGAGCTCGAGCTCTCGGTGCGCTCGGCCAACTGCCTCAAGAACGCTAACATCAAGACAATAGCCGACCTCGTGCAGAGAACGGAAGCCGAGATGCTGAAGACGAAGAACTTCGGCCGGAAGTCCTTAAACGAGATAAAGGAAATACTGAACGAGATGGGCCTCGGCTTCGGCATGAAGATAGACATGGAGAAGCTTAAGGCCTACGAGAAATCGCTGCAAAAGACCGGCGTATAAAGGGGACTCAAAATGCGTCATAGAGCTACCGGAAGACAGTTCGGCAGGAACTCAAGCCACAGGAGGGCCCTTTTCAGGAACCTGGTGACTTCGCTCCTGGAACACGGGCATATCGAGACGACCGAGGCCAAGGCCAAAGAGATAAGGGGCATCGCCGATAAGATGATCACGCTCGGCAAGAGGGGAGACCTCCACTCGAAGAGGATGGCCCTTTCATACATCCAGAGCAGGGACGTGGTGGCGAAGCTCTTCAGCGAAATCGCGCCCCGCTCCGCCAGCCGGAACGGCGGGTATACGAGGGTCGTAAAAACCCGCGTCCGCTACGGCGATTCCGCGCCGATGGCTATAATCGAGCTGGTGGACAAGGAAGGCAAGGCGGCTCCCGAGCCGAAGGCGAAGGCTAAGAAGGAAGCCGCGCCGGTGGTCGAGGAATCGGCTGCCCAAGCGGCGGAAACGGCAGCTCCGGAAGCCGCCGCGGAAAAGCCGAAGAGGACAAGAAAGAAGAAGGCGGAAACTGAGGCTCCCGCCGAAGGCGCTGAATAGAAAAGTAAAAGCAAACAAAGGCCCCGGATTTTCCGGGGCCTTTTATCATGTACGACAATCGCTTGTGCGTCAGCCCTTATCCGCCGAACATATCCTGCCACTCGTCAAATCTTTTAAGCTGTTCTTCGCCGTATTTCAGCACCATCTCACGCACTTTTTCAAGCGGTTTCTCTTCCGTAATATTTGCTGGCCACTTGGAGAAGAATTTATCGGCCCAGCAGATGAGCTTTTCCTCTATAGTCTCCGGCAGCATATTCCGCTTCGGCAATGGCAGGTTGTATTTCTCTATGTCCGCGACCGATATTCCCGCCCCGACATGCCGTTCGCATACCAGGGCGTGTTTGGGATATCCTTCCTTCTCCAGGAGTTCGCGGCCCAGGTACCCATGCTCCACATACTGCATGGGCCCGATGCAGCCGATCTTGGGCGCATGCACCATGAATATCCCGATGTCGTGCAGCAGCGAGGCCTCCTCTATGAACGTTAGGTCGGGTTCCAGGCGCTTAACCCGCTCCGCGGCCAGAAGCGCCTTCTCAGCCACCATCTTGCTGTGGGTGACGAGGAAGGCATAGGTGCTAGAGTCGGCGTAATAGAATTTTTCGATTACCTTGTATGGGTCCATTTATATTTTTATTATCTCCGCGTTTAGTTTTTCGTTGACCGTTATCAGGGCATATGAATTGTAAGCTATGCGCTTATCTGTTGGGCTCCCGGGGTTGACCAGCAGTATGTCTTCCCGCCTCTCGACCTTCGGGGTATGCGAATGCCCGAACACAATGCAGTCAATATTATCGCCGCTGAATGTCCGCAGTACCCGGTCATCGAGGTCTGAGACGGATCCACCGCCATGCACAAGGCCTATCCTGAAGCGCCCCGTCTCTATTATTTTCTTTTCCGGAAGTACCTTTGCAACTTCCAATCCATCCATATTCCCGGCCACGGCCTCCACCGGAGCGATAAGCCTCAGTTCATCCAGGACGGATAATGAGGTGATGTCTCCGGCATGCAGGATGAGGTCCGCATCTTTAAGCCCCTCAGTGAGCGCGGCGGGGAGGTTTTCAAGCTCTGACTTTATATGGGTGTCCGATATGCAGGCTATTTTCATTGGTCGTGTCCGGGGCCAGAGGGGGTATTAATTCTGAAGCATCAAACGTTTCGTAAAAGTTGAGCGCCAACTTCGGGCACCTCAACACTTCACTGTGATGCTTCAGAATTAATACCCTCCGGCCTCCTGGATGATTTTCCTGATACTTTCTGTTATATGCAGGAGCGGCAGTTCGGCCTGCTCCTTTGTCCGCATATCGCGGAGGACTGACACTCCCCTGGCGATTTCGTCTTCACCGATTATCAGTACGTATTTCGCGCCGAGCTTGTCGGCTTTTTTCATCTGCGCTTTAAGGCCCGCCTCCGCATAGTCGCGCTCCGTCCTTATACCAATTTTCCGGAGGTCATCGGCCATCTTTTGTACGAGCCGCCTGGCTTTCACTCCAAGCGCCGCGATGAAAAGCGCCGGCGTCTCCGGTCCCGTCTTCCAAGCATCAGGGAGCATCATTATAATCCGCTCGATGCCGATTGCGAACCCTATACCCGGCGTCTGCGGACCACCGACCTCCTCCACCAAACCGTCGTATCGTCCGCCAGCGGCGACTGCGTTCTGCGCGCCTTTTTTGTCCGTGGCGACCATCTCGAACGTGGTGCGCGTATAGTAGTCGAGCCCGCGGACCATCCTGGGTTTGACCGTATATTTTATTCCGAGGTCATCAAGGCCTTCCTTAACCTTCTCGAAATGAGTCCGGCATCCCTCGTCAAGATAATCCGCCATAACGGGCGCATCGGCCGCAGCCCTCTTACAACCCTCGGACTTGCAGTCAAGGGCGCGGAGCGGGTTTATATCGATGCGCCTCAAGCAGTCCTCGCAGAGATGGTCTCTCTGCGTATTAAGGAACCCTATCAAGGCCTCTTTATATCTTGAGCGGCAGTCGCGGCAGCCGAGCGAATTTATCTGAAGCTCCACGCCGTTGATTCCAAGCCTTTTAAAAAATTCGTCCAAGACCGTGAGCACGTCCACGTCAATTCCCGGCTCCGCGGCCCCGAGCGCCTCGACTCCTATCTGATGGAACTGCCTGAGCCTCCCCGCCTGCGGTCTTTCGCGCCTGAACATCGGACCGACGTAATAAAGTTTGTTAACTCTGTTATCTGCGTAGAGCTTGTGCTCCACATACGAGCGCACCACGCTTGCAGTGCCTTCGGGCCGGAGCGTGATCTGGTCGCCACCCTGATCCGTGAAGGAATACATTTCCTTCTCGACTATATCGGATGTCGCGCCGATGCTTCTGGCGAAGAGGACAGTGTGCTCAATTATCGGAATGCGGATTTCGGAGAAGCCGTAGGCGCTGAACAGCTCGCGCGCCATAACCTCGATCCTCTGCCATTTGCGGACGTCGGACGGGAGTATGTCCTTGACGCCTCTTATAGCCTGGGTAAGCAAATCTAACCCCGCGAATTTAAGAATATTTAAGGATTAAATATAAGGTATTCAGACTTTATTGTCAAAAGAAAAAGCGCCGATGGCTGCCGTGATTGCCGCCTGGCCTAAAGAGACGCAGGCGTCGTTGGTGGGGACTTTGCTGTGCGTGAGCACCCGGAAGCCATGGCCCTTCAGTAATTCGTATGCGGCCTCAAACAGAAGCCTGTTCTGGAATACCCCGCCGGACAGCGCGACTGTGTCAATGCCTGTCTTCACTCGGGCCTTGTCGCAGATGTCCAGGATAATACCGGCAATGGTATTGTGGAAACGTCTTGAGATGGTTTCGACCGGAGTGCCGTTTCTCAGCTCTTCCAATATCGCTTTGAAGACAGGCGCGGGATCGATAACCGCAGGCGCTCCTTCCGTTATCGCATAAGGATAACCTGAGGTCTCCCCCGCGGAAGCATCTGCCGCCATTTCGAGTGATATTGCGGCCTCGCCCTCAAATGTAATGGTGTCCAGTATGCCGATGAGCGATGACACCGCATCAAAAAGCCTGCCCATGCCGCACGACTCGGGGGAATTTATCTTCTTCACGAGCATGGATAGGACGAGCTCAATCTCTCTAGCATCGATCGCGCCAGCTTTTAGTCTCGCAAAGATATCCGCGCCCTCGGGTCCGAAATATTTTACCAGGTACGAGAATGCAAGCCGCCAAGGCTCGCGAACCGCCTTGTCTCCGCCCGGGAGCGGCACATAATCGAAATGAGCGAAGCGCTCGAAGCCGCTTAAGTCCGCAATCAAGAACTCACTACCCCATGTCCTGCCGTCCGTGCCGTAACCTGTCCCGTCGAACGCTATGCCGATAACCTTCCCTTCATGACCGTTTTCCGCAATGCACGACGCGATATGCGCATGGTGATGTTGTACGGGGATTAATGTGCAGGGCGCGCCGCCGCAGTTATAATCTTTCGCAAAGCGGGTGCTCATGTAGTCTGGATGCATATCGTGCGCCAATATCTGCGGGTCGGCCCTGAAGGTCCTCTTGAGGTTCCAGAGGGTCTCCTCAAAAAAGTTCATCGCCTCGTAGTTCGTGAGGTCGCCGATATGCTGGCTCATGATGGCGTAGCGGCCTTTGGTGATGGTGAAGGTGTTTTTGAGCTCACCGCCGCAGGCCAGTATTTCCGGCATCTCGCGCCCCATATCGAATGGCTCGGGGACGTATCCGCGCGCGCGCCGTATCAGCCTCGGGACGCCCAGGACCACCCTCGCGACGGAATCGTCCACCCGCATGTAAATGTCGCGGTCGTGCAGAA
>JBEKYB010000082.1:0-6952 GCA_049511435.1 Nitrospirota bacterium
CGTCGGTGACGGCGTCAAACGAAAGGATTTATCTCGATTCCAACGGGGTTTTCGCTGTCAACGAACTGAACGGCTCCACATTCTCGGGAATCCGGAAAGAACAAGGGCCGATGTATTGCTTCGATTCGACACAAAAGTTCTGTGCACTCTCCAACTGATTGCTCAATGCTCCAGCGCGCGGCTTGGAAGGGCCGCGCTTTTTTTGGGAGAGCCTCAATATTCCTTTACCGGCTTCATATTAAGCGCACGCCTTAGCGAAACGAACTCCCCGACGTGGAAGCTGTTGTGGTCGGCGACCAGGAGCATTTCCCGGAATACCGTATAGCCCTTTGCATGCGGGATGGGGCCGAAGAAGTCGGTTTTGGGGTCTTTTACAATAGCCTCCAGCGCCTTTAAGTCGGCACGGATTCCCTCGACGGTCTTCTTCCATTTGGCCGGGGTCGCCTTTTCATCGGCCCCGGGCCAGTACCCGTCCGGGAATTCCGGGGATACGTGGTCCGGGTTCCTGACAAAATCGAGTATGTCCCACTGAGCAATACGCATGTGTTCCAGCAGGTGCCAGACAGTATAACTGCCGTTCGGGACGTTATTGTTGATGTCCTTCATGGGGAAACCCGAGACCGCATCGTCAAAACCCATGTGGGCCTCGCCCCCTCCAAGGAGAGAAAGCAGCTCCTTACGGATTATTTTATCGCTGTCCATATCCCCCTCCACCTTTAGACGCCTATTCGTTCGGGATGCGTGTAGATGTTCATCCTGCGGCCCCGCACGAAGCCCAGGACGGTCACGCCCAGCCTTTCGCCCAGGCTCACCGCGAGGCTCGTGGGCGCGCTCCTGCTAACCACTACGGGGATACCCATCCTTGCGCATTTCAGGAGTATCTCCGAGGATATCCTGCCGGTGCTGAAGAGTATCGAGCCTTCCGGCCGGACTCCCTCCACAAGACAGACGCCTATGACCTTGTCGACCGCGTTATGGCGGCCTATGTCGTCCGCAAACGCCAGGAACTCCTTTCCATCAGACAGCCCGGCGCTGTGTACGCCGCCCGTGGCCTCGAAAAGCTCCGATTTCTTCCTGAACTCTGACGCCAGGTCGAGTATGCTTTCCTGAGGCAGGATAATGTTTGTCCTGATTTTTTTTATGTCGCGGATGCCGTGGGGATATATGAACGTGCTGCCGCCCCCGCATCCGGATGCGAGCGTCCTGGCGGCGGGAGACTTAGTCTTGGGCAGCCCCCGGGAAAGCTCCACCATGACAGACCCTCTTCTCCGCACAAGGGATGACACGTCCTCTTTCCTCTTTATGAGTCCCTCCGAAAAGAGGTATCCCAGGGTTAGTTCGAGCGCCATCGGCGGCGTATAGAGGAGGGTCACCAGTTCCCGGCCGTCCACGTTCAGGGTCAGCGCCTCCTCGACTGCCACAAGGTCGTTTTCCCTGGATACGCTTCCGCCATCAACCCTGGTAAGGCCGACTCTTCTATCTCCGCCCACGCCGCCATCCTACGTTATGATGTGTTTATCTCGAAAGACTACCAAAAAACGGAACCTATGGGAAGGGTTATCTGGAGCCGGACAAGAGCATGGTGGTGAGCGCGGTCTTCGATTCGACCTCGAACTTCTTGAAGATATTGCGCAGGTGCACCTTGACGGTATTCTTGCTTATCTTGAGGGCTTCCGATATCTCGGCGTTAGAGTAGCCTTCGGATATCACTATCTTCGTTATCTCCAGCTCTTTTTTCGTCAGGCCGTATGTCCTGGCTATCTTCTGGTAATCGAGCTTCTTTATCAGCTTCTCCTCGGACTGCACCTGTATGGCCCTCTCGACGGCGTCCCTCAGCTCCTCGTATTCAAACGGCTTAAGGAGGTAGTCGAAGGCCCCTTTCCGGAGCGCCCTAATGGCGGAGTCGAGAGAGGCATGCCCGGTGATGACTATGCACTTTGATTCCTGGCAATATTCCTGGAGGTACTTCATTATGCCGAAGCCGCTGCCGTCGGCCAGGAAAAGGTCGGTGATTATGAGATTGAACTTTTCGTCCTTAAGGCGTTCCAGCGCCCCGTCCTCGTCCTCGGCTTCGGTTACCTCAAACCCGCTTTTCTTGAGGAACATAGCGAGGCTGGTCCTCAGTATCTCTTCGTCCTCTATCAGCAGTACAGTGCCCTTCGCCAAATCAACCTCCCCCGACCGGCGGGAATACGCTTATCACATCCCCATGCCTGAGCTTCGCCGAAGGCTCGGCATATCTGCCGTTCAAAAGGACTACGAGAGTGCCTTCCGCCTTTACGCCGGCGGCATCAAGGACACCGGCGCAGGTCGCGCATTCCTCAATCTGGACACGGCAACTGCCATGCGCCCTGTCTTTTTCAGGGAGAAGTTTCCGCATCCCGGCTAAAAATCTTAGTTCAACCTGCATTTGAATACCTTATTACACCTAATTATATTTAAATCTGAATGCAAAATTTCTGCCATAATATTAAAATATATCAAATTTTATATTTCATGGCATTATAGAAGAAATTATACGCTATATCAGTAAGTTAAAAACCTCTTAATATTAATTTTTATTATTTTCTAATATCAATGGGAATTATGGTAATGAGACCTGCTTGCATTTTCGCAGAAAAAACTGAGCAATTTAGCGATATGCGGAAGGTGGAAACTTTAAATTTCATTTATTCCCTGATAAATTTTTATTTCCATTAAAATGCTGGAATTGCAGTAAATACTAGCACAAAATCCCTGACCTGTCCCGGTAAAATAAAAAGAGGGGAGGCAGCCGCCTCCCCTCTTTCGATTCAGATATTTCCGGACTAGGTTTTAGAACAGCCCCAGGATTTTCCCGTCCTTGTCCAGGTCCACCCGTTCACCAGCGGGACTGGACGGCAGACCGGGCATCGTCCTCATGTCGCCGCAGAGCGGATAGAGGAAACCGGCGCCGACCGACGCCCTGATGTCCCTGACGGGGAACGTGTAGTCCGAGGGCACGTTTTTCATTGCAGGGTCGTGCGAGATCGACAGGTGCGTCTTGGCCATGCATATCGGGAGCTTGTCGAAGCCCAGGTCGGTGTAGAGTTTTATCTTCTTCTCCGCGGCCGGGGCATAAGATACGTCCCTCGCGTTGTATATCTTCGTCGCGATGGTCTCTATCTTCTCCTTGATGCTCGCGTTCAGCGGGTAGAGGAACTTGAACTTGCTCGGCTTGTCGCACGCCTTCACTACGGCCTCGGCAAGCTTCACGGACCCGGCCCCGCCGTCGGCCCAGTGAGTGCTCACGACCGCGTCTTCCGCTCCGGCCTCGACCGCAAGCTTCCTGCAAAGCTCAGTCTCCTTCTTGGTGTCGGTCGAGAACGCGTTAACGGCGACGACGACCGGCACGCCGAAGTACTTCATGTTCTCTATCTGCTTGGCGAGGTTCTTGCACCCTTCCCTGAGCCAGCCCAGGTTCTCCTCCACGAGCTCTTTCGGGAGCGGCTTGCCCGCAACCACCTTGGCCGTGCCGCCGTGCATCTTGAGGGCGCGTATCGTAGCCACTATGACGACGCACGAGGGGGTGATGCCCGAGTAGCGGCATTTGATGTCCATGAACTTCTCCGCGCCCATGTCCGCGCCGAACCCGGACTCCGTAACGACATAATCCGCGAGCTTGACGCCTATCTGGTCGGCGATTATAGAGCTGTTGCCGTGCGCGATGTTCGCGAACGGGCCGCAGTGCACGAACGCGGGTGTGTTTTCGAGCGTCTGGACAAGCGTGGGTTTTATGGCGTCTTTAAGGAGGACGGCCATAGCACCTGCGCACTTCAGGTCCTCGGCGGTGACCGCCCTGCCTGCGGACGTGGTGCCAATTACTATCTTCGACAGCCTCTGGCGCAGGTCCTTCAGGCTGGTAGTGAGCGCCATTATGGCCATTACCTCGGAGGCGACCGTGATATCGAAACCGGACTCGCGGGGATAGCCGTTCAGCTTCCCGCCCAGGCCGACGATTATCTCGCGGAGGCTCCTGTCGGAGATGTCCATGACTCGCCTCCATGTGATGGAATGCGGATCAATGCCCAGCTTGTTGCCGTGGTACAGGTGGTTTTCCAGGAAGGCGGAGAGGAGGTTATGCGCGGCGCCTATCGCATGGATGTCCCCGGTGAAGTGGAGGTTGAAGTCCTCCATCGGGACGACCTGCGCATAACCTCCCCCGGCCGCTCCGCCCTTTATGCCGAAGACCGGGCCAAGGCTCGGCTGCCGGATGTTCAGGAGGCCCTTCTTGCCTATCTTGCTCAACCCCATGGCCAGGCCGATGGATGTCGTCGTCTTGCCCTCGCCGAGCGGGGTCGGGGTAATGGCCGTGACGTCTATCAGCTTGCCGCTTTTCTTGCCCTTAAGCCTGTCAAGGACGCCAAGCTCCACTTTGGCCTTGTACTTCCCGTACATCTCGAGCTCGTCTTCCTTAATGCCAAGCGCCTTGGCTATCTCGACGACGGGCTTCATCTTTGCCGCCTGCGCTATATCTATGTCGCTCCCCACCTTTTTCTTCGCCATTCAATCGGCCTCCTCTCGCTAATAGAAAGTTTTTTGTATTATTTCTCTTTTGTTACTTTCTCTTTATCAAAGAGAAAGTAAGGGTTAAAAAAAGGGCGGTTGTTGCCAACCGCCCGTATGAAATTACATGCCCCCCACGCCTTTGTGGGCCTGCGCCGAGGCCTCGAGCTTGCGGCGGTCGGCCATGTCCATAAGGACCTTCTCCACGCCGAACTTGCCCTTCTCGTATTTCCTCAGCTTAAGGGCGTCCCGCTTCTTGTCGATGTGCGCGAGCGTGGCCTCGAGTATTTTTTCCTTATCGACGATGAACTCCATCTTCCCGCCGAGCATCTTCTCCCATCCCTCGCTCATTATCTTCTGGATGGTCGGCGATGCGGCTATCGGGGACTCCACGCCGAATATGACATAGAGGCCGGAGGCCACGGCGTAGAACGCGATGGCCAGGGCCTTCTCGCTCATCCACTCGGGGGCGATGCCGACGACCGGTATGTCGGATATGTCATCGCCGAGCCCGCCCTCCTGCGCCACGGCGGTGAGGACGGTCAGGATGCGGGAGTTGTCAACGCATGAGCCCATGTGGAGAACCGGCGGGATGCCTATGGCCTCGCATACCTCCCGGAGGCCGGGGCCCGCCATATCCATCGTCTCCGGGACCATAAGCCCAGCCTTGCCGGCTGCGTGCGCGCCGCAGCCGGTCTGGACAACAAGCACGTCGTTGGCTATCAGTTCCCTGACCAGGTAGTTGTGCAGGCTGTCCTGCTCGACCCTGGGGTTGTTGCAACCGACTACGCCCGCCAGGCCCCTTATGCGGCCAGATATGATGGCGTCGTTCAGGGGGCGGAAAGAGCCCCTGTACCTGCCGCCCTGCATGTACTGGATGTACTCGTGGGAAAAGCCCGCGACCATGGTCTTGTGGTCGTTGGGGATCCTTGTCTCGGCCGGCCGGTTGGCGAAGTTGTCCGATGCCAGCTTCAGAATATCGCGCGCGACCTGAAGCGCCCTGTGCTCGTCGAACTCGATATGCGTCGCGCCGGGTATCCTGCCCTTGGGCGAGGTCGTGACCAGCTTCGTATGGAACTTCTTGGTTATATCGCCCAGCGCCGGCATGATGCACTGGACGTCCACGACCATCGCCTCGACCGCGCCGGTAAGGATGCCCAGCTCCTGGTTGAGGAACCCTCCCGCCGACTTTATGCCGTGGCGGACGAGTATCTCGTTCGAGGTGCAGCACATCCCGACAAGGTTGATCCCCGCCGCGCCCTTCGACTTCGCGTAGCTTATCATGTCCGGCTCTTCGGAGGCGACCACTATCATCTCCGAGAGCGTCGGCTCGTGGCCGTGCACGACCACATTGACGTATTCCTTGCGGAATGCGCCAAGTGTGTCCTCGCTCTTGATGGGCTTGGGCGTCCCGAACATAATGTCAGAGAAGTCCGTGCCTATCATCGAGCCGCTCCAGCCGTCGGCCAGAGATACCCTGAGCGCCGCGTTCAGGATGTCCTCCGGGTCGGTATCGACGCCCATCGTCGTCCTGTGCATCAGTTCGGTGATCTCGCGGTCGACGCCGCGCGGCACCAGCCCGAGCTCGCGCCAGAGCGCCTGTCGCTTCTTCGTGGCCGTCCTGATATATGACACCTCGCCCTTCTGCTGTCCGAAGTCCCTGAGCACGAACTCGGCCACCTCCTTGGCGACCTCGTTCTTGTTCTTGCCGGAGGTGTCTATGCCGAATTTCTTCGCTACCGACTGGAGCTTCTCCACATCCTTTATCTGGTAGTCGGCCGCATGGCCTTCCGCCGCGGCAAGGAGCGTGTTGGCTACGTCCCTGGCGTGGTCGGAATGTGCCGCTGTCCCGCCGGCGACCATCCTGGCAATGTTCCTGGCGGTAACCGTCGGAAGCCCCGCGCCGCAGACGCCCTTCAAGGCGTCCTCGCCTTCCTTGCTCTTCAGGCGGCACGGGCCCATGGAGCATATCTTGCAGCAGGCGCCCTCGGCCCCTATGGGGCAGGGCTTGACGGCATCGGACCTGGAAAAAGCTGTTTCGATGCCGCACTGCTCCGCATATGCCAAAAGGTCCATCGCGCATGGGTCCACGCTGGACGCCTTTTTCTTTTCCTTTTTTTCCTCGCTCATCTTAATTTCCTCCTACAGAATGGAATCCATTGAAAGCGCCGGGTGGTTTACCTTCTGGAGGTGCGCCATCATGCCGTCGCTGTCCTCGGCTATCGTCTCGTCGCATATCATGTCGATGAAACCGGACACGCCCTCTTCCTCCGAACGCCTGACGATGTCCTCCTTCAGGGCCTCCTTGAGCGATTTCGGCATCCACACGACCCTCTTCAGGCCGCCGTCGGCCTTCAAGAACTTCCTGGACGTGATGAAGTATTTCCCGATGCCGCCGAAGCCCGGGGTCTGGGCGCCGCCGCCGACC
>JBEKYB010000083.1:0-6945 GCA_049511435.1 Nitrospirota bacterium
CAGAGGGACGAGATGGGACTACAGGCACAGTCTCGTGGGGAGGTTCGAGCGTATGCTCCATGAGACGGGGCTCATGGGCAGGTTTGAGCCGGGCGAATGGGTGGCGGTCAAGACCCACTTCGGCTCGGACGGCGCGCACAGGATTGTAAGGCCGGTGTTTTTAAAGAAGGTCGTCGAGGCGCTTAGGGAAAAAGATGTAAAACCCTTTGTGACCGATACCGTGCGGATAATGGGTCTCGACTACCTCGATATAGCGAACCAGAACGGCATCAACCATCTCTCCGTGGGCGCGCCGGTCATCCTGGCGGACGGCATCTACGGGAACGACAACCTTCTGATAAAGGCCGGCCCAGTCCTGGGCGAGATCGCGGTGGCCTCCGCGATACACGACGCGCCTGGGATGGTGGTCTGCTCGCACATAAAGGGACACATACAGGCGGGGTATGCCGGGGCACTCAAGAACCTGGCGATGGGCGGCGTCTCTTCCGCGCACAGGACATCGGGCTGGAAGAAGGGCCGCGGCCAGATGCACTGCCACGGCGAGGTGCCCCTGACCTGGGACCCGGAGGTCTGCACCTACTGCTACCAGTGCGAGAACGTTTGCCCGAAGGGCGCGATAAGTTTCCTGGACGAAAAGCTCGTGCACGACCGGAAGCTGTGCTGGTTCTGCGGCCGGTGCACGCGCGTGTGCCCGTCGGGAGGGCTGGTACTGCCCGTTGACGACGACACGTTCCAGAAGTCGCTCGCGGAGTCCGCGGCGGCCGTGCTCTCGACCTTCAAGCCGGGCAAGGTGATATATGTTAATTTCATGACGGAGATACAGCCGGAATGCGACTGCATGCCCGCGTGCGATACCCCGATGCTCCAGGACCAGGGGATAATGGCCTCGGACGACCTTGCGGCAATTGAGCAGGCGACCATCGATATGCTGAGGAAGGCTAGCCCGCTCCCACAGTCGGCCGCCGAGGAGCGCGGATGCAGGCCCGGAGACGACGTGCTGGCCATGGTCAACTCCCGGAACTTCATGCTCCAGGTGGAGCATGCCGAGAGGCTTGGCCTGGGCTCGCGCAAGTACGAGCTGGTGGAGATATGACTTTAGTTTAATTTTTCCAGGACTTCCCGGCACCTGCTCGCAATGACCCTTGCCTCGTCGGTACCGATGAAAAGGTCTACCATGCTCCGGACGCGGGCACAGGCCTTTGTAAGCGACTCCTTGTCCGAGCAGCCGTTGTCAAGAACGTCGTCTATCCGGGACAGGAATGTCTGGCTGGGCAGGTCTCCGAGGATTTCCCTGACGGTGTTCTTCATGTGAGCGATTGTTTCCATCATGGGCGCCGTCACCCTAAATGCCCAGCTGGGATGCAAGCATGCTGAAAAAGTTAATGACTATGATGGCGAAAATCGCCGCGAACAGGAACATAACTCCCGTCAGGATATCCCGGGAGACCTGGGGGAAGAGCGGCGTGAATGAGAGTATCAAGTAGCCGAGCGTGAAAAGGCCCATCATTTCCGACATCACCGTACTGGTCGTCTTCGCCAGGCCGCCGGGGATTTTCCGCCTCAGCCTGTCTATTTTGATCCACCCGAATATCATGATGCACAGTGCAGAAAAGCTCATAGCCTGGAAAACTATTTCCATTTTCTGCCTCCACTTAAGTCCAATTTATTACGGGTAGATCAGTTGCTGCGAGCGCAGTACGGGCTAAGGAAAACTTATCGGTGCAAAATATTTTATTATATTGGATGGCCAATGTCAAACAAAAAGCCCGGATTTCTCCGGGCCTTCGTTTAATGCAGATTCCTTATTTCACTCAGGATTACACGCTTAAGCCTGACGCGTTTTACCAGGTCATGCCCTCGTCCGGGTCCATCTGCGCCTCGAGGTGAGACTCGTTGTGGGCCTTTACGATGGAGCGCCAGTTCTCGTCGACGTACCCCTGGAACTTCTTCAGCATCCATTCGTTCTCAGGCTTGAAGAGGTGCTTGAACCGGCCCTGCGGCTTTAGCCAATCTACTATCGGCCTGCGGTTCTTCTTCGGGTGGTAGTTGAGAGTGGTCTTGCCGTACTCAACCTCGTAGAGCGGCCAGTAGCAGACGTTCACTGCGAGTTTGCTAAGCTGTATCGCGTCGTTTGTCTGGGTGCGCCAGCCCCTGTTGCAGGGCGCGATGACGTTCATGAACTTAGCCCCTTCGATGCTCATCGCCTTCTGGACCTTCGACATGAGGTCCTTCCAGTTGTGGGGCGAGGCCTGGGCGACGTAAGGCACGCCGTGCGCCAGGGCAATCTTCGTCAGATCTTTCCTGTTCTGCATCTTGCCCTGTAGCACCGACCCGGCCGGCGAGGTCGTGGTGTCCGCGCCGAAAGGTGTCGCGCTTGAGCGCTGTATCCCGGTATTCATGTACGCGCCGTTGTCGTAGCAGACGTACATGAAGTCGTGCCCGCGCTCCAGCGCGCCGGAGAGGGACTGCAAGCCAATGTCGTACGTGCCGCCGTCGCCGCCGAACGCTAGGAACTTTATCTTCCTGTCCGCGGGTATCTTGCCCTGTTTCTTGAGCGACTGGTACATGGCCTCGACGCCGGATATGGTAGCGGCGGCGTTCTCGAAGGCGCTGTGGATCCAGGGCATGCGCCATGCCGTGTAGGGGTAAATGGTGGTGGCGACTTCGAGGCAGCCCGTCGCGTTGGCTATCACCACCGGCTCGTCGATCGCGAGGAGTATCTGGCGCACCACAATCGGCGCGCCGCATCCGGCGCACATCCTGTGGCCGCCTGAGAGCAGCTCCTCCTTCCGCGATAGTTCCTTCAGTTTAAGCTGAACCGCCATCTTTGGTCTCCTATTCTCTTACCGTTATGTATTCGCAAAGCGGCGAGGCCTTGCCGGACTGCGCCAGGTCCACCAGTTCCATGTATACTTTCCGGATGTCGTCAAGACCCACATCGCGTCCGCCGAGACCGTATATCTTGTTTATCATCATCGGCCTGACAGGGAGGTCGTATAGCGCGCTCCGGAACTCATTGAAGAGCGGGCCGCCCGCCGCGCCGAAGCTGTCCGCTCTGTCCATCACGCATATCGCGCTTGCACCCTTTAAGGCATCGGCGACCTCGAGGTACGGGAACGGCCTGAAGAGCCGGGGCTTGAGAAGGCCCGCCTTTATGCCTTTGGCGCGAAGCTCGTCCACGATGACCTTCGCGGTGCCGGCGGCAGAGTTCAGCACGACGACCGCGACCTCCGCGTCCGCAAGCTTGTAGTCCTCGAAAAACCCGTAGGAGCGGCCGGAGAGTTTCCCGTACGCCTTACCAACCTCGAGCACCACGTCCTTCGCCTTCTTCATGGCCTCGTGGAGCTGCTTTTTTGACTCGATGTAGAAGTCCTGGAGGTGGAGCGCGCCGTAGGTCACGGGGTTCCCGATGTCGAGTAATGGGTAAGATGTGCCCTTGTAGGGGCCGACGAAATCCTTGACCTGCGCGTCGTCCAGAAGCTCGAGGTTCTCGATGGAGTGCGAGATTATAAAGCCGTCCATGCAGGACATCACCGGGAGCCGGACTTCGGGGTGTTCTCCAATACGAGGGGCCTGTACCGTGTTGTCGTAGGCCTCCTGCGCGTTCTCCGCGTATATCTGGACCCAGCCCGAATCCCGCGCGCCCATGGAGTCGGAATGGTCGCAGTGGATGTTTATGGGGGCTGACAGCGCCCTGTTCACGCATGAGAGCACTATCGGCAGCCTGTTGCCCGACGCTATGTAGAGCATCTCCCACATCAGCGCAAGCCCGTTCGCGGAGGTGGCGTTCATCACGCGTCCGCCCGCGGCTGCGGCCCCGATGCACGCGCTCATCGCCGAGTGCTCCGACTCGACCGTCACCAGGTTCGTGTCCACCTGGCCGTTTGCGACGAACGTGGAGAACTGCTGCATTATCTCGGTCGAGGGCGTGATGGGATAGGCCGCGCATACGTCGGGGTTTATCTGGCGCATGGCGCTGGCCACGGCCACGTTACCCGTCATTGCAACCTTCTTCGGCATCTTGTATCTCCTAAAGTTAATGTTTCTTTGCTACTTTCTTTACCAAAAGAAAGTAGGGGTTATTTCTTCGCCTTCGCCTTTTCCTCAGCCATCTTCTTCGCGATAGCCTTCGCCTTTTCAAGGGCATCCGGCCTGGCGCCCTCGGCCTCGGTCATCATCACTATGGCTTTCTCCTTGGCGGGGCATTCCATCGCGCATACCCCGCAGCCCTTGCAGTGCATGTAGTCGAACTCCCCGCGCTCGCCGTCCTTGACGGTAACGGACGAATCCGGGCAGAATATCCAGCAGAACATGCACTGGATGCAGTTCTCCTTTATCCAGATGGGCCGGTCGGAGCGCCACGCGCCGGTATTGTACTGTGCGGCGTTCCCGGCCTCCTTTATCATCCCGCCGGAAGGCAGGTCTTTCCATCCCTTTGGCTTGCTCATTCCGATTTCACCTCCTCATAGGCCCTGCTCGCGGCGTCCAGGTTGCTCTTGATTATCTTCTCGGAGAACTTTTTTCCGAAGCTCGCGCGGATGTCGGTAAGCAGGGTTTCGAGCTTTATAACCCCCGTCGCCTTCACGACCGCGCCCAGCATGGGGGTGTTCGGCATGACGCGGCCGATGGTCTCCATGCTTATCGCGTTGGCGTCCACGCTGAAGACCTTCTGCGTGGCCTTAAGCTTCAGCTTGGTACGAAGCTCGGCCGGGTCCCTGGGGGCGTTGATGACGAACACGGCGTCGTCCGTGGCGCCGTCGGTCACGTCCACCGTGTCCAGGAGAGTGGCGTCCACCACGGCTATCACCGCCGGGTCGGTTACCTGGCAGTGGATGGTCATGGGCAGTTTGCTGACCCGGTTGTATGCCCGAAGCGGCGCGCCCATCCTCTCCGGTCCGTACTCCGGAAAGGCCTGGACGTTCTTGCCTTCCGCCATGGCGGCCTCGGCCAGGACCTTGGCCGCCGTAACGGTGCCCTGCCCGCCCCGGCCGTGCCACCTGATTTCCAATATTTCGGCCATTTTACGTTCTCCTCCCTGGTGCTATATTATTACAGCGAAATGCTACTGCTTCGTCGCTCGGCGCGAAAGTCCTCTTCATAAAGAGGCGGCAGGTGTTTCGTCATCCGCTATATCTCCCGCCGCCCCTCGAGCGACTTTATCAGCGTGCCCGCGTCCGAATATTCCAGGATGCCGCCCATCGGGACGCCGTAGGCGATGCGGGTCAGCTTCACCCCGAAGGGCTTTAGCTGCTTGGTTATATAAAGGGCCGTCGCCTCGCCTTTCAAGTTCGGGTTCGTGGCCAGGATGACCTCTTCCACTGAGCCGTTTTTCACGCGCTCGATAAGCCCCGCGATTTTGGTATCATCCGGCCCGACCCCGTCTATAGGCGACAGCGCGCCCATCAGCACATGGTAAAGGCCGTTGTACCCGCCGGTCGCCTCCAGCGCGACCAGGTCCGATATCTCTTCCACGACAAGTATACGGCCCTGGTTACGTTTTGGGCTACTGCATATCGAGCAGAGCTCAAGCTCGGTGATGTTGTTGCAGACCTTGCAGGGCCTGGCCTTCTCGGTTAGCTCGACTAGCGCCCGCGCCAGGTTGACGGCGTCTTCCCGGCCCTTCTTGATGAAATGGAGCGCGAGTCGCGTCGCCGTTTTCTTTCCCACGCCCGGCAGCCGGGAGAGCTCACCAATAAGTTTGTCTAATGTTTCGGACATTCCGTTAATTCCCCTATAGTTCCTATCGGCGGAGAATGCGTAATTTTGAAAGCTGTCATATTGAGCGTAAAGAATAACATTGGCCAAGTCCGGCAACTCGCGAATAATGATCAGCTTGAAAAATTATGTATTCTCCGCCATAAATTACAACCCTCCGCCAATAATGGCATATATTTTTAACTCACGCCCCGGAAAGGGGTGAGGGCTAAAACAGCCCCGGCAGCCCGCCGCCCATGCCCGGCAGCCCGAGGCCGCCCGTGACCTTGCCCATCTCATCCGACATCATGTCCTGGGCCTTTTTAAGGGCCTCGTTGACCGCCGCGGCTACAAGGTCCTGGAGCATCTCGATGTCGCCCTGGTCCACGGCATCCTTCTCTATCTTCACGGAGATAACCTCCATCTTCCCGTTCGCGACGACGGTGACCATCCCTCCGCCCGAGGATGCCTCGACCGTCTTCTGCGCTGCCTCTTCCTGGACTTTGGCAATCTTTTCCTGCATCATCTGGGCCTGCTTCATCAGATTGCCCAACAGCTTTTTTGACATACTCACCTCATCAGGTATGGAAACTTACAGGCCGCCCCGCCCTTCGTCCAGGTCCTCTATTTCGCCGCCGAACAGGTCGAGCGCGGATTTTATGAACGGGTCCGCCAGCGCGTCTTCCTTTATTTTGTCCTTCCGGCCCTTCTCCTTTTCCTTCTTGACGTCGGCCAGGGATTTTTTGCCCTTGCCCTTCTCAGGCGAGGCCACCGACAACTGCGTCTTTTCTCCCCGAAGGGTAGTCAGGGCCTCTTCTATCCTCGTAACCTCGTCGTCCTGGAAGGACAGGAAATCGTTTTTGAAGGACACATAGAACACGGAGCCGCGTATTTCGACCGGGGCTGCATGCCGCACCTTGGTATTGACCGGGTCGTGCTCGCCGACCGACTTCCTTATCTCTTTCGCCGCGGCCTCCCATAGCTCGACTATACCGGCAGTTGCCGGGATTTTCTCTGCCGGGGGCGCCGGGTTTTCGTAATATCCCGAATCCCCCGATGCCTGGTTTTTCGGTGCGGGCGCCGTCTTTTTCGACTCGCGGACTAAGGGCGCCGTCCCGGGAACTTCCCGCCTCTCCGGTACGGGCGCATCCTTCAGACCCTTTATCCCCGAGAGGACTTCCTCCACCGAATGGATAGGCCTCGATGCCGCCTTGATAAGCGCAAGTTCCAGGGATATCCTGTGGTTCGAGG
>JBEKYB010000084.1:0-6918 GCA_049511435.1 Nitrospirota bacterium
TATGAGCGAGCCTTCCAGCTCGCGGATGTTCGACTTGATGTTGGTGGCGAGGAACATCGCCACCTCCTTGGGGGCGGGGATGCCCTCCTGCTCCGCCTTCTTCGATATTATGGCGGCCTTGGTCTCGAGGTCCGGCGGCTGTATGTCCGCGATCAGCCCCCATTCGAACCTGGAGCGGAGTCGCTCCTCCATGTCCGGCATCTCTTTCGGGAAGCGGTCGGACGATATCACTATCTGCTTGGAATATTCGTGAAGCGTATTGAACGTGTGGAAGAACTCTTCCTGCGTCCGCTCCTTGCCGGCTATAAACTGTATGTCGTCTATCACCAGGACGTCCGTGTTCCTGTACTTGTTCCGAAACTCGGTCATCCGGTTATAGTGTATCGACGATATCAGCTCGTTCGTGAACTCCTCGGAGGTCAAAAACGTTATCCTCGTCTTGGGCGAGCGCTCCTTGATGTAACTGCATATGGCGTTTAAGAGGTGCGTCTTACCCAGGCCCACTCCGCCGTACACGAAAAGCGGGTTATAGGCCTTTGCAGGGTTCTCCGCAACGGCCAGCGCCGCGGCATGGGCGAACTGGTTCGAGGGGCCTACGACGAAGTTGGAAAAGCTGTACTTCGGGTTCAGGTAATGCGGCCTTGTCTTGGACGTCGCGGGTACCGGCTCCGTCTTCTTGCTCTCGGGCCCGGGCATGGGCAGGGCTTCCTCGTCCTCGCCGTTCGATTTGATTATCTGGAAGCTTAGCGCGACCTCGTCTCTTTCCAGGACTTCCTTTAGAATCCGGGTGAGGAGGTCCAGGTAATGTTCCAGCAGCCATTCCTTGAAGAACCTGTTGGGTACGCCCAGGATTACGCCGCCCTCGCTTATGGACTGCATCCTGACCGGTTTTATCCAGGTGTCGAAGTTCTGCCGGCTGATCTCCCTGGAGATTACACGCTTCACTTCCGACCAAAAATCTCGAACCGCTTCCTGCATAGAAATATTTCCTGATTAGCCTGAAACCCTTTTCAAAAACAAAGGTTATGGGATTATTAAAGAGGATTAGTTACGCACAATGTTTTCAACAGCTGTTGATAAGTCTATTTACTCTTTTTAAACAACACTTTATATCACTAAAACCCACTCCAGCCCGTACCTTTTTCACACCATTTAAACCCTCGTTTTTCCATGACTTTGGATTCAGCGGGGGATAATCGTCCGGGACATAAAAACCATAATTACCCATAAGTATTAGAACTGGAATTTCAGGTTGAAAAAGCGTTCAAAACCAAAAAACCCGGAGGCATTCGGGCGAGTAGGTAATATATCAAATCCGGCGCTCTTTATCAAGGTTTTTCTTCATGTTGAAAACTTTAAAAACCTGTTAATTTTATTGCTTTTTTAAAAGTATAGAGGAGTGGGGTCTGGATAACTCGGCCGATACGCCAGAAAATATCAACAGGCGCGCCCCAGGTGTTTCATGAGGCGTTTGCTTAGCTTAGACCGCTTATCTACGAATACACAGCCCTTACTTGTCTTATTATTATATTTTATTCTTAAAAACAATAAGAACAAGGGGACAAAGGAATGAATGCATATAGTCCTTTATACTTGACTTTCCATCGCTTTTAAATATAATAAGCGTTTCGCCGTATCATAAAAATCAAAGGAGCATTGACCATGAGCACTACATTTAACCCGCATAACCTGAAGATGAAGAGGACGCACGGCTTCAGGAGCCGCATGGCGACCAAGGGCGGCCGCCTGGTCCTTAAAAGGAGACGCGCCAAGGGCAGGAAGAGGCTGACGCCATAGTCCCGATAACGAGGAGCAGCGAATACTCCCGGATATACGGGGAGGGCAGGAGGGCTTTCGGGCGGTACCTGATCGCGGTCTGCAAGGAGGGGGCAGGTCCCGCGAGGGCCGGGATAACCGTAAGCGGCAAGGTGGGAGGCGCGGTGGTGCGGAACCGGGTCAAGCGCAGGATAAAAGAGGTTTTAAGACTTGAATCTAGCCATTTGCCGGATAGCGGGTTCAGTGTGGTACTCATCGCAAGGAAGGCAATAAACAAATCCTCCTTCGAAGAGCTTCGGAAGGAAATAACGTCGATGGTTTCCGGATGCGGCCGCGCAAAGGGAATATGAAAAGCCTTCTCCTGATATCAATATTCATATACAAAAGACTGGTTTCGCCGTTTCTGCCCCAGGCGTGCAGGTTCTATCCGTCATGCTCGGAATATGCGGCGGAGGCGGTTAAAAAGCACGGGGCGCTGAGGGGCGGTTCCCTGGCCATAAGAAGACTTTTTAGATGCCACCCTTATAACGCGGGCGGCTACGACCCGGTGCCTTAAGACATTACTTAAAGTCACGTTTCTTTGTCCACTTTCTTTAGCGAAAGAAAGTGGGGTATTTCAAAGGATGCAAAGGTTTAAATGGAAAAGAACGCGATACTGGCGATAGCGCTTTCGGTGGCAGTGCTGCTGGGTTTTAACATGCTGGTCAAGCCTGCGCCTATGCCGATAAAAAAGGAAGCCCCGGTTTCGGCCGAGTCATCGGCCAAGGGCCCCGGGAACGTTCCGGCTGCTCCTGAGACGGCGAGGGCCGCGGCCGTGCCCGCCGTACCTGTAGCGCCTGAAAAGGAAATACGCGTCGATACATCGCTTTACAGTGCCGTCTTCTCCTCCCGTGGAGGCGTGGTTAAGAGCTTCCGGCTTAAGAGGTATAAGGAAGCGGGCGAGCCGGTAGAGATGGTTACCGAGAAGGCCGGGGTTCTTCCATTTACTGTCGAGCCCGAGGGAGTGAGCGTCCAGGATGCGTCGAACTTCTCTTATGAGGCGGATAAAAGCGGGTTATCCCTTGCCGGTAAAGAGGAAGGCACGCTAAGGCTGAGTTTTGCCTCACCCGACGGCAGGACCATAACAAAAAACCTGACGTTCAAGGACGGGACGTATATTGTGGCACTTAGCGTGGAAGTATCCGGAATCAAGGCCTACACGATGTACATGGGCGACGGCTTCGGGAGCCTGACTCCGGGTACGGGCAAGAAGGGGTACGGCTTCGTCGGCCCGCTCACACTGGTGGACGAGCAGAAGCACAAGGACAACCCGGCCAAGCTCGAAGGCTTAAAGGTTTATACCGGCAAGACCGGCTGGACCGCCGTCACGGACAAATATTTCCTGGCCGCGGCCATACCGGTTGACGGCATAAAGGCGGTCATCCTGAAGGGGCTATCGCCCTGGGGCATGGTGGGGCTCGAGGAACCGGCGGACGGCGGCATACCCAAACATGAGGACTTCCTTGTCTATATAGGCCCCAAGGAACTCGACATGCTGAAGGCGGCAGGGCACGACCTTGACCGCGCGGTAGATTTCGGCATATTCACGATTATAGCAAAGCCGCTTTTCATAGCGCTCAAGTTCTTTTACAATATAGTCGGCAACTACGGCTGGGCGATAATCATCATCACCGTGATAATCAAGCTCCTGTTCGCGCCGCTCACGCACAAAAGCCAGAAGTCCATGAAGAAGATGCAGAAGCTCCAGCCGCTCTTCGCGGAGCTTAAGGAGAAGTACAAGGGCGACCCGGCCCGCTTAAACCGCGAGATGATGGAGCTATACAAGAAGCACAAGGTGAACCCGATGGGCGGCTGCCTGCCCATGGTAATCCAGATACCGGTCTTCATTGCGCTCTACAACGTGCTGAATAACGCGATAGACCTGAGGCAGGCGCCGTTCGCGTTCTGGCTCCACGACCTCTCCGCGAAGGACCCGTACTACGTCCTGCCCATACTCATGGGGCTCAGCATGCTGGTGATGCAGAAGATGACCCCGACCTCGATGGACCCGAAGCAGAACATGATGATGATGCTCATGCCGCTCTTCCTGACGTTCATGTTCATCAACCTCCCATCCGGGCTGGTGCTCTATTTCACGGTGAGCAACCTCCTGTCGATGGCGCAGCAGTTCTACATAAATAAATATTCCTCTGATTAAAAAGGGCAAATATGGCTGCTCTCGGACTGCTCCCCGAGGCCTATCACGGCTGGCACCAGATACAGGAGTCGCTGTCACGGCTGACGGGCCTCGAGTTCGCGCTTTATAACGAGGAAGGAGCGCCCATCGGGCTTGTAAGCGGGGAGAGCCCGTTCTGCAGGGCCATCAGGCGGAGCGGGATGGACGGCTCGTACTGCGACAGCCAGTGCGGCAGCTTCCTGAAAAAAGTCATCCGGTCGGACGACATCCAGCATTTCAAGTGCTCATCCGGCCAGAACACCTTCGCGATACCCATCGTCCACGGCAGTTCGAGGTTGGTTATCGCGGGCGGCAAGACCTTCCAGAACCGGGAGGACTACAAGAAGGCCCTCACGCTGATAAAGGGCTCCGGCAAGGTGTCCGTCACCGGCAGGCACAAGTACCGCTACATAGGCAAGAGACGCATGAGGGAGGTCATCTCCCTGGCGGCTAACGCGGCTCACCAGCATTTCCAGACCTCTCACCAGAAGTTCAGCTACCAGCTTAAGCACAACCGGCAGGCGGCCCTGCTCGAGAACATCTCGCTGCTCTACGAGGAGAAGGGACAGGCCGAGCTCGCGTTAAACCTGCTCCACAGCGTGACCGCGCTTTTCGAGGCGGAAACGGCGTCGCTCCAGATCTACGGTAAAAGCTCCGAGGCGCCGGAAGAGCATTATATACACGGGTCAGGCGAGGACGTGGTAAGCGCCGCGGGCGCGCAGTTCGAGAAGGAGCTCGCGAAGATGCTGAGGGACAGCGGCGAGGGCCTTTTCACCGGGCAGAGAGAGATAATAAGCAGGTTAAATCTGCCCGAGGAAGTGCATTACGTAGTCAGCATCCCGTTCATCTTCCGCGGCGGCGGAGACAGGAGCGGGCCTGTCCCGGACAGAAGAGGGCTTTCCCGCCTCGCGGGCGCGCTCACGCTATTCAATACTGAGCTGGGCCCGGAGGACCTGTTGACGCTCCGGACGTATGTCCAGCAGACGGCGGCCATAATAGAGAACAAGAGGCTGAGGGGCGAGGTCAAGGAGAAGATAGACGACCTGGGCAGGCTGATAGGCGCTGGCCTCAACCTGGAGCCGCTGCTCGACCGTGACGACGTGATACGGTGCATATTCGACAAGTCAACGGAGTTGCTCCAGGCGGAGCGTGGCTCGCTGATGCTCCTGAACGAGAAGAGCGAGGAGCTTATCGTCAAGGTATCGAAGGGGTTGTCCGAAGATGTGTCCAGAGACATCAGGCTGAAGGCCGGCGAGGGCATAGCAGGCAAGGTGGTCTCGGCCGGCGCGCCGATAATGGCCGAGGACATGGAGTCGGACTTGAGGCTTCTTCTTAAGAAGCGGCCGGAGTACAAGACGAAGTCTTTCATAAGCCTGCCGCTTAAGGCGGAAGGGCGCATCATCGGCGTCCTCAATATCTCGGACAAGATATCCGGCAAGGTCTTCAACCGGGAAGACCTCGAGCTGGTGCAGGGGTTTGCGGCCCAGGCCTCGGTCGCCCTGGAGCGGGCGATACTCCACAGCCGGGTAGAGGGCTTAAGGAAGGTCCTCATCAAGGACCCGCTGACCGGGCTCTTGAACAGGCGCTACTTCAGCGAGCGGCTGACGGACGAGCTGGAGCGCTCGAAGCGGTACGGCCACCGCCTGAGCCTGATGGTCATAGAGGTGGAGGACTTCGAGGCCTACCGGGAGCGGCACGGGTATTACGCCGGCGAGGAGGCCCTCGTGAAGATAGCCGGGATTTTGGGGTCATCGCTCCGGGCCAACGACATACTCGCCCGGTACGGAGACCGCCACTTCGCACTCGTACTGCCGGAGACCGGGACGGACAGGGCCGCAAAGACCGCGGACCGGATAACTAGAAAGGTCAAGTCCTCGCGATTCCCGACCGGGGAGGATAAAGAGGAAGGCAGGCTTTTTATCAGGACCGGCATCTCCGGTTTCCCGGAAGACGGCGAAGCGCTGAACCCGCTCTACGAGAAGGCGTATCGGGCGATGTCCCGACCGCCGGACGAAAAAGAGGAACCCGCAGCTACAAGGTGACAAAGCCGGGCGATGTCAGGACCAAAAAGAGTGCTTTATCCCTCCCCTGGAAAACCAATAAGATGAATTCAAACATCAAATCAGACTCCGACACGATAGCCGCCATAGCCACTCCGCCCGGTCATGGGGGCATCGGGATTGTAAAAATCTCCGGCCTGCACGCTGTGGAGATTCTAGACTCTTTTTTTGCTCCGAAGAGCGATAAAGTGGGGAACCGATATCAATCTCATCGAGTATATTATGGCAAAGTGGTAAGTCCTGAAACAGGCGAGATGGTTGACGAGGCCATCGCAACGGTCATGCTTGCACCTAGAACCTATACGCGCGAGGATATCGCCGAGATAAACTGCCACGGCGGGCCGGCGGCCGTCAAGAGGACGCTTGAGCTTGCGCTTTCCGCCGGAGCGAGGCTGGCCGAGCCGGGCGAGTTCACGAAACGTGCGTTCCTGAACGGCCGGATAGACCTCACGCAGGCAGAGGCCGTGATGGACGTTATCGCATCGACGACCGAGCTCTCGCTCCAGGCGGCGGTGGGCCAGCTGAGGGGCGGCCTGAAGGAGCGGATCGTCGCGCTGCGGGACTCGCTTATGGAGCTTATGGCCTTGACGGAACTCTCCATAGACTTCCCGGAGGAAGAGATCGATTACGTGCCAATAGAGGGGCTTCGGGAGAGGTCCGAGGCGGCTAGGGGCATGATATCGGCCTTGCTTTCGACGTACGACGAGGGGCGGGCGCTCCGGGAAGGGCTGAAGGTGGCTATTGTCGGCAGTCCGAACGTCGGAAAGTCCAGTCTGCTTAACCTCATCACGCGCTCGGACAGGGCCATCGTCACCGAAATACCGGGCACGACCAGGGATACGGTCGAGGAGCTTGTCAACCTGGGCG
>JBEKYB010000085.1:0-6906 GCA_049511435.1 Nitrospirota bacterium
TCAAACCTCTATTTCAAGACGGAGGGTGGATTCAAGCTGACAAACACAAACAATGCTCAGTCCTATTACATGAAGTTCAAGTGGCCATACCAGGCCGCACCGGGCAACTACCTTGTCACCGTCTATGCGGTAAAGGACGGGAGGGTCGTCGAGCAGGCCACATCGAACGTCCTGGTGGAGCAGGTGGGGACGGTCAAGGCCCTAGCGGACATGGCAAAGAATAACGGCGCGTTCTACGGGATACTGGCCATCGTCTCGGCGCTTGGCACGGGTTTCGGCGTGGGACTGGTCTTCGGAAAAGGCGGGGGGGCACATTAACATGAGTGAAATAACTTCGGAGGCGTCCCGGCAGATGGAAGAATCCAGTGTGCCTGTTGCCATGTATAAAACAATAGTCGTCGGTTACGACGGATCGGAGTACAGCAAGGCCGCTCTTACGGAGGCCGCTATCAGGGTCAAGAAGACCGGAGGGAAGTTAATCCTCGTCCATGCCGTGTACTTTGACGACGAGGAGTTCGGCATAGCCCCAGTCCAGCTTGAAAAGCGTCTGGAAGTGGGGCAGAAGATATGCTACCAGACTAAGGAGAAGTTCGCTTCGGCGTATGGCATCGAGATAGAGTCCCTGGTCTGCGAGGGCGAGCCGCCGGAAGTCCTGGTCGATATAGCCCAGGGTAAGGGCGCCGACCTTATCGCCTTGGGGACACACGGCCGGAAAGGACTGAAGAGGCTGCTGCTCGGGAGCGTGACAAGCGGCGTAATACACAAGTCCCAGTGCGACGTGCTGGTGATAAAAAAGCGGTGCACCGACTGCACTGGCTCCTTCAAGTCCATACTCGTCGCATATGACGGCTCGGCGTCAAGCAGGAAATGCCTCGCCCGATCAATATCCCTGGCAAGAAGCGAGGGGGCCGAGCTTACGGCGCTTTACGTCATTCCCCGGTACGAGGAGATGGTAGAATTCTTTATGACCGAGTCAATAAGGAAAAGCCTGAACGAAGAGGGCCGCAAGGTCCTGAGCACCGCGAACGAAATTGCCTCCAAAGAGGGGTTCCCTCTGGCGACGATGGTGCAGGAAGGGCAGTCCGCAGCGAAGGTCATCGAGATGGCAGGCAAGCTTAAGAGCGACCTTATAGCGATGGGCAGCCACGGCTGGACTGGCGTCAATAAGGCGATAATCGGGAGCACCGCCGAGCGCGTCATTATCAACGCAGCCTGCCCCGTGCTCATAGTCAGGTAGCCGCAAGGTCTTATTATCAGGTAGTTTTTCCCCCATAGGCCTTCAATTTTCTCCAGAGCGAGACCCTGTCAATGCCGAGCACGTCGGCCGTCAGGGTCTTGTTCCCGCCTACCTTCCCCAGCACCCACTTTATGTACGACATCTCCCTAACCTGCACGTACAGTAATTTTGCTACTGATCGGCGTCAAAATTGCCCCCACCCTTGAGTCGTAACACATTTTTTAATTTGACGCCTTATACATGAGTAATGTGCTATTATATGATATAGGTTATGTCTATTATATTGCGGCGTTGTCCTGCCTTTACGCCGCTGGAAGGCCTGATTTATGCACAAAGAGACTGGGCAGCATATCGCTCTCGGCGCGGACGTGGGCAAGGCGCTTATTACAGGCTCGAACCTGCGCGAAGCCTTGCAGGGATGCGCCGAGGCGATGGTGCGTCACCTCGACGCGGCTTTTGCGCGCATTTGGGTGTTGAACGAGAAGGAGGAAGTCCTTGAGCTTTTGGCCAGCGCCGGTATGTATACGCATACCGACGGGTTTCACTCACGGATGCATCTTTGGAAATATCCTTATAAAATTGCAAAGATAGCTAGAGAACGGAAACCGCACCTGACAAACTACGTAATCGGCGACCCCATGATTCACGACCAGGAATGGGCGAGGAGAGAGGGCATGGTGGCCTTCGCGGGATATCCGCTCACGTTCCGTGACAAACTTGTCGGCGTGGTAGGGGTGTTCGCAAAGAAAAAACTTTCCGAGGCCGCGCTCAAGGCGCTCGAATTCGTCGCAGACGAGATAACGGTGGGTATTGAGCGGATGCGTTCCGCCGCCGCCCTGAAAAGTTCCGAGGAGCGCTTGCGGGGCATAGTAGAAGAGTCCCTGGCCGGAGCGTACATAATACAGGACGGTAAGATGAAGTATATTAATCAGGCAATGGCGGATATGTATGGTTACGACAGGGAAGAAATGGATAAAAATAAAATTTGGCCTGAAAGAGTATGTTTCCCCGAGGAGCTGCCGAGGGAGGCCGAACTGAACGGAAAGCTTCTTTCGGGAGACGTGCAAAGCCTCCGTTACGAGGCCCGGAGGCGACGGAAGGACGGAAGTGTTATTATAGTGGACATATTGAGATGGATGACGGAATACGATGGTAAGCCCGCGATAATAGGGACGGCCCTTGACATAACCGACCGCAAGAGGTCCGAGGAGGCCTTGAAGGAATCGGAAGCCAAATTCCGGAGCCTTTCGGAGGAAGCCCCCGTAGGAATTTATCTCATCCAGGATTTCAGGTACGCATATGTGAACCCGGAGCTTTGCAGGATGCTGGACTATTCCGAGGTGGAGCTGGCCGGGATGGAAAACCTTTTGGAAACAATACATCCCGAAGACAGGATATATGCCGAAGAAGGGATAAAAGGCGTCCTGACCGGCATGGCGGCAAACCACCGCTATCAAGGCCGCTGGATAAAAAAAGGCGGCCGCATGCTGGAAGTCGAAGGCACCGCCGCTTTTACCGTATACAGGGGGAGGCCCGCGATTATCGGAACGGCACTTGACGTTACCGAGAGGAAGACGCTGGAGCGGGAGAAGATGGACTTCCTCGCAATGGTCACTCATGACTTCAAGTCTCCGCTCACGAACATACTCGGTTACTCGGAGCTCTTGCTGGAAAAAAGTAAAGGCGATGAGACCGTCGAGATGGCGGAAGCTATTGTTAAAAGCGGCGAAAAGCTTTCCTGGATGGTGGAGGATTTCCTTTTCCATTCCAGGCTGGAATCCGGCGCAGGAATACCTGAAATGGCGCCTGGCGACCTGAAAGAACTCCTCAAAAAAGTATGTGAGGAGTATGTTCCGCAGGCGGAAAAGAAAGGGTTGATCTTCCAGTTGGAGTTGCCGCTTAGCCTACCCAGGATACGCTTTGACAGAAAGCTCATGGAGCGGGCGGTCTCGAATATGCTTCAAAACGCTCTGACCTACACCCCGGAAGGCGGAAGGGTGACGGTGACGGCGGAAAACCTTAATTCAATAGACAAGGATTTCGCGGCTATATCCGTTTCCGACACCGGCCCCGGCATCCCCGCCGAATTTCAGTCAAAGGTATTTGACAAATATTTCCGTTCGCCGACTACCGCCGGTATCCGGGGTACGGGACTCGGGCTTGCGGTAGTGAAGCTGGTTGCTGATGTCCATAGCGGAAAAATGGAAGTAAACTGCCCGGAGGGAGTGGGGTGCACTTTTAGAATGCTGATACCTGTCAACTCTTTGGGGAAAAAGGCGGCATAGTCTCGGCAGCCCTTCCCTGCTCGCGGTAGCCCTCCTTGACGGCGACGTGATGCCGGCGCAATTCAAGCCGGACCGCATCATCGAGCCCGACGTGCAGGATAAGTATCTCCTTCCGTGTCGCAAAAAGAAGTCTTATTTGTGTTTGATGAACGTCCCCTTCTCGTACTCCTCGAATGCGATTTGCAGTTCCTCCTGGGTATTCATGACTATGGGGCCGTACCAGGCTACCGGCTCGCCGATGGGCTGCCCAGATACGAGGAGAAAGCGGACCGGCCTCGCCTGGGTTGTGATGACCACTTCGTCGCCGTCCCCGTAAAGGATGAGGTCTTCCGCGCCGCACGCGCACTCCCGTTTCATGTCAAAATAGTTTACCCCGACTACCTCATGAGCAAAGGCGTTACGTTCAGGGTCGAAATATCCCTCCCCGTCCACCACGTAGGCAAAGACCTTGTGTCCGAGCCTGATCGGGTGCGTGAAGGTCGTTTCCGGAGGCACCGTAACGTCCAGGTACGTGGGGTCGACTACTACGTCACGAACGGGACCATTTACCCCGTCAACCTCGCCGCAAATGACCTTCACCCGGACGTCGCCTTTAAGGGTTACGTCCGGTATCTCCCCGGCTACTATGCCTCTGTAACGAGGCTCCATCATCTTGTGGGAGGCGGGAAGGTTCGCCCAGAACTGAAAGCCCCACATGAGGCCTTTGTCGTCACCCTTTGGCATTTCCTGGTGGATGATGCCGCTTCCCGCAGTCATCCACTGCACATCTCCTGATTCAATGACCCCCCTGTTCCCCATGCTGTCACCGTGCTCCACCCTGCCGTGGATGGCATACGTGATAGTCTCTATCCCCCGGTGCGGGTGCCAAGGGAACCCTTTCAAGTAATGGGGCGGATAGTCCGAATGGAAGTCGTCGAGGAGGAGAAAGGGGTCGAAGAGAGGCACCTGGTAGTAGCCGAAGGCCCGCTTCAGATGGACGCCGGCCCCTTCGATGGTCGGCTTGCTCTTCCAGACCTTGCTGATCCTGCGCACGGATTTCATTTCTCCTTCTCCAATCGCGAGATAATTCTTCTGAAAGCGAAGTAGTCACAGCCGATTTTATTTTTTTACAGCAGATAAAAAATAAGGTCTTGTAGTACTGGCCTTCGACTCCTTTTGATTCAAATTTGTATTACCAGTTTAAAAAGCGTACGCAATATCTGTCAAACCTTTACCCAAAAAAGAACAAGGATCACATTCCCGCCTCTCACGCCGCCTTGGCGGCCTTCTCATAGCCTTTTTGTTTCAGCGCTAAATCTACGAGGCCTTTAAGCAGCTCCGCTATCAGTGCTTTTGCCGTCGGGTCGATCAAGCGCCCTTCCGCGTCTATCTTGTCTCCCGCAAACGTCACCATCACCTCCGGGTGGTTTAGCGTGTGAACGTCGAGGAACACGAAGCTCTGTCGCAGGTGGTACTGCGCCCTTGCCGTACCGAGCATGCTTGGTGACGCACCCATTATGGCGACTGGCTTTCCCGCAAACGCGTTGTCGCCGTATGGGCGCGAGGCAGTGTCTATTGCGTTTTTCAGCACCCCTGGAATAGAGTAGTTATACTCCGGGGTCGCAATCAAGATAGCGTCCGCCGCCTTTATCATAGCCTTAAACTCCTTGACCTTCTGCGTGGGCTGGCCTTCCAGATCCTGGTTGAAAACCGGTATCCCTTCAAGGTCGAATATTTCAAGCGTGGCGTTTTCCGGGAGCAGCTCCGTAGCCGCCCGCAGGATAGCCTTATTGAAAGACCCTTTCCTCAGGCTCCCCGCGAACCCCAATATGGAAACCTTGTTCATATCTCTTCCCCCTTTTATCGTCCATTAAATAAACGGCGGCCGTTTGCGCCGACGGAGATGGATATATTCTCATATATACTTATATTTAAAAGTGTAGTTTGCGGGGCCGGAACTGTCAAACCGGGCTGTCATTAACACCCTAGAGAAGGACCTTTGGCTCCGCGTTCTCGTTCTTTCCGGTTGGAAAAACCTGAGATTCCAAGTATAATTCGTTGCGAGGTTCAAATAACTGGCAACAGCGTGTAAGTGGGGAGGTAATCCGGAGGGACATGGAAGAGCGCGGGAAACTCAGGGAACTGATAAGCCATAATGAGATAAGCGCTGCGGTAAAAAGGCTGGCCGCCGCCATAAACGAGGACTATGCCGGCAAGGAGCCCGTTCTGGTGGGTGTCCTGAACGGTTCTTTCATATTCCTATCCGACCTCGTGCGCCTCATAAATATGACGGTAGAGGTGGATTTCATCAGGGCCTCAAGTTACGGGAGCGGCACTGTTTCACGCGGAGAAGTGAGCGTTATGGACGGCCCCGGAAAGGGACTCGCCGGGAGGGATGTTATAGTAGTTGAGGACATAATCGATACCGGCCTAACGGCAGTAAAGATTATAGATCGAATCAAGGCTATGTCGCCATCTTCTGTAAAGGTCTGCACTCTTCTGGATAAACCTGCCGGGAGAAAGACGGATTTCAGGGCAGATTATGTGGGAATAGAGGTAGATGGCGTATTCATCGTGGGATACGGACTCGACCTGGACGAAAAATACCGGAACCTGAAAGGGCTTTACGTCATGGAAGAAGATATCCTGTAAATTTTATAGTTGTCGACATCATATATTCTTGCGACAAGCGTGGAGAAATTGACTGTGCGGCTTGATGTTATCCGTTCACCGGGCCGGAGGAGGCCCCGGCCGTCCTATCTTCCGCAATCTGCTCCTCGAACCATGATGCAAGCTCGATAAGCCCCGTCTCAAGCGGAATTTCCGGTTCGTACCCCAGCAGCTTACCTGCGAGAGAGATATCAGCAAAGCAGTGCCTGATGTCGCTGGCCCTGTATTTCCTGGTAATCTCGGGGGCTATGCCTTCCTTACCCAGGACGCGCGTCATCTCTCGCGCTATCTCCAGTACCGTATAGTCCCTGCCGCTCCCGATATTTATTACCTGGGAATCCGCCAGGTCATTTTCCAGCGCCAGGCGGCAGGCCATGGAGACATCGTGGACGCTGACGAAATCGCGTCGCTGGAGGCCGTCCTCGAATATGAGAGGCGAGTTGCTGTTAAGAAGTCTCGATGCGAATATGGCCAGCACGCCTGTATAGGGGTTAGAAATGGCTTGCCTTGTGCCGTAGACGTTAAAGAAGCGGAGCACTACTGCCGGAAAGCCGTAAGCCGCTCCGAACATCAGGCACATCTGCTCCTGGTCATATTTGGAGAGCGCGTATATGGAAGCCGGGGACGGTGTTTTCGCCTCGGATGTCGGCACAGGCGCGAGTATGTTGCCCATGCCGTCCCTGACTTCCCAGTCGCCCCGGCGGAGCCTCTCCACCGGGCGCTGCGCAATATCAC
>JBEKYB010000086.1:0-6833 GCA_049511435.1 Nitrospirota bacterium
CACCGAAATACCGGGCACGACCAGGGATACGGTCGAGGAGCTTGTCAACCTGGGCGGCATGCCCGTTCGGGTGATAGACACGGCCGGGATAAGGCATAGCAACGACCTGGTGGAGCGGGAAGGCATACGCCGCTCTGAGGAGGCGCTTAAGGCGGCCGACCTCGCGCTGGTCGTCCTTGACGGCTCGCGGCCGCTTTCCGCCGAGGACAGGGGAATTATAGAAAAAGCTAAGGATATCAAGCATTTAATTATAATCAACAAGTATGATTTACCACAGAAACTGGAACGCGGGGCTGTCCTTTCCACCCCGGTTTATCTTTCCGCCAAGACGGGCGCGGGCCTGGACGAGTTGACCCGGCGGATAAAAGAGGCGATATTCTCGGGGCGGGGCGACCGCCGGCGGGACTACCCGCTTCAATCCGGTGGCACGGCCGGCAGGAGAGGCAGTGACGCCGGTGTCGGGGAGATGCGGGTCGGCGCGCCCGAGGCTATGATAAACCTCCGGCACAAGACGGCGCTTGAGCGGGCGCGGTCGGCACTGGTAAGGTTCGAGGACGGCTGCAAGGCAGGTCTTTCCCAGGAGTTCCTGGCCGTGGAGCTGAAAGACGCGCTGAACGCCGTGGGCGAGATAGTCGGCCAGACCGCGCCGGACGACGTGCTGAACCTGATATTTTCCCGGTTTTGCATAGGGAAATGATTTTAGAGGCTTAGGCATTTATTGCGGCAGAGGGATATTTTTTTTGCTCGATATCAAATGTTCCGTAAACGGCTGGCGCCCGAAACGGGCAGGCAGCCACTTCACTTGATATTCTCGCAAATAAATACCCCTCTGCCGCAGGTATGGTAAATGTAGATGTTCCACATGGAACAATAGTAATGCGTAATTATTCAAAGACATACGACATAATCGTAGTCGGGGCGGGGCACGCGGGCTGCGAGGCCGCCCTTGCGGCGGCGCGCATGGGATGCCGGGCGCTGCTCCTCACGATGAACCTCGATTCGGTCGCCCAGATGTCCTGCAACCCGGCCATAGGCGGCCTTGCCAAGGGGCACATCGTCCGAGAGATAGACGCCCTGGGCGGCGAAATGGCGAAGAACATCGACCGGACCGGGATACAGTTCAGGCGGCTGAACACCCGGAAGGGGCCCGCCGTCCGGGCCACGCGCGCCCAGGCGGACAAGCAATGGTACCGCCGAGCGATGAAGGAGACAATCGAGCGCCAGGCAGGCCTGGACTTAAAGCAGGGCATGGCGGTCAGGCTCCTGACGGAGGGCGGCAGGGTTTCCGGGGTCGCGGACCAGCTAGGCATAGAGTACGGCGCCGGGGCGGTGATTTTTACTACCGGCACGTTTTTAAATGGCCTTATCCACATCGGCGAGTCCCAGTTCCCGGCAGGGAGGGCTGGGGAATTCCCCTCAACGGGTCTTTCCGAGTCCCTGGCCGGACTTGGCTTCCCCATCGGCAGGCTGAAGACCGGCACCCCGCCCAGGGTGGACGCCAAGACCATAGACTTTTCAAAGCTTAAGCCGCAGCCGGGCGACGACCCGCCTCCCCCGTTCTCGTTCTCTACTGAAAGGATCACGAACCGTCAACTACCTTGCTATATCACGTACACGAATGCCCAAACTCACGATATAATCAGGGCCAACCTGCACCGCTCTCCGCTTTACGGGGGGACGATAAAGGGTACGGGGCCCAGATATTGCCCGTCCATCGAGGACAAGGTGGTGAAGTTCGCGGACAAGGAGCGTCACCAGGTATTCCTTGAGCCGGAAGGCTATGAGACCACGGAATATTACGCAAACGGTATATCCACGAGCCTGCCCGCGGACGTCCAGCTCCTGCTCCTGAGGACTATACCGGGCCTCGAGAAGGCCGAGATGATGCGCCCCGGCTACGCCATAGAATACGACTACGTCCCGCCGACGGAGCTCTTCCCGACGCTCGAAACGAAGCTAATCAGGGGCCTTTTCCATGCCGGGCAGATAAACGGCACCTCGGGCTATGAAGAGGCCGCGGGCCAGGGGCTGATAGCGGGCATCAATGCGGCGCAATCGGTGAAGAGGCTAGATCCGCTCGTCCTTCGCCGGGACGAGGCGTATATAGGCGTCATGATAGACGACCTGGTGACCAGGGGCGCGGACGAGCCGTACCGGATGTTCACGTCGCGCGCGGAATACCGGCTCCTGCTCCGGGAAGACAACGCCGACCTGCGGCTGACGGAGAAGGGGCACGCGCTCGGCCTGGTGGACGAGGAGGCGTACTCGAGACTGCTGCGAAAGCAGGCCGACACGGAACGCGAGCTGAAAAGGCTTGAAGGCAGCAGGGTTACGGTGGAAGGCGAAGGCGTTTCATTGAAGGAGCTGCTCAAGAGGCCTGAATATAGCTATTCGGCGGTGGAGGCGCTCTGTCCGCCGGAAGAGGCCGTATGCGACGCCGCTAAAGAGCAGGTGGAGCTCCTGGTTAAATACGAAGGGTACATAAAGCGGCAGGCCGGCGAGGTTGCCCGGGTAAAGAAATACGACGAAAAAACTATACCGGACGGGTTCGATTTTTTGCTTCCGGGGCTTTCGCGCGAGGTCCGGGAAAAATTAGTTAAACTCTCTCCCCGCAGCGTCGGCCAGGCGGGCCGGATCCCTGGCGTTACCCCGGCGGCGGTCGCGATAATACTCGTGGCGCTGGAGAAGCGGCGTAGATTATAACTGTTCCACGTGGAACATCAGGTTCCGGAGAGATGACTGTCTTTATCGAGGTCATGATTAAGGCATGTTCCACGTGGAACATCTGCACAAGGCAGGCGGGACGGCACGTGTAATTTTCAGGCCATCCCATACGCTGGCAATGGATGTTTAACTGAAAACTTTAGTCTCTAGCCGGTCGGAAGCCTGCAATATTATGAAGATTTTACGCCAGCTTGAGAGCGGGATGTCCTGAAAATTACCGTGCCGTCCCGCCTCTTTAAATTGCAAAAAACCTTTTCATCGGATTTACCACTTTGCCATAACATACCAAAAGAAAGATGAGAGCAGTGATACCAGTAAAAATCCTGAGAGAGGGCGCAAGGGCGCTCGGGGTGAACCTGGCCCCGGAGCAGGAGGAAAAGTTCGCCCTATATCTCTCGGAGCTGCTGAAATGGAATAAAAAGATAAACCTCACCTCGATAACCGATCCGCGGGATGTCGTGATAAAACATTTCCTCGATTCGCTTGCGGTCGAGCGCCTCCTGCCGCGTGGGCGGTTTAAGGCGGCGGACATCGGCAGCGGCGCGGGGTTTCCTGGGCTGGCGCTAGGCGTTATCCGGGCGGATATGGAGCTTTTACTGGTCGAGCCGGCACATAAGAAGGCGGCCTTTTTAAGGCATGCGGCGCGGCTTCTTGCAGTCGGGGCGGCCGTCGTCGAGGAGCGGGCGGAAGGACTGGCCGACTTATACCGGGGCCGCTTCGATATTATACTCTCCCGCGCATTCAAGGCCTCGGAGGACCTCCTGCCGCTCGCCCGCCCGCTCCTGAAAGAGGGGGGAGGGGTCGTGTTATCTCTTGGCCCCGGCATGGGGAAGTCATATCCGGGCTGGCGGGTCCTGCGCCAGGAGGAGATAACACTTCCCTTTTCTGATATTAAACGCGCGCTGGTGCTTCTTGAAAAATAGATGGAGGCATAACGAGTTTTCTTCGTGGATTATAGATATATCTCTGGTGCGCCGGCATTATTATTTATGAGTTATCGAACGTTCCGTAACCAGCCAGCGCCCCGTAAATCGGGGCAGTTGGCTACTGCACTCGATTCCTCATAAATAATAACGCCGACGCACCAAGTAAATCAGGATAGGTAGTTTATTAGACCCATGTTCCACGTGGAACACTCTTTTGCTTGACTTCCCCGCGATGTCCCTATAAAATACCCCCCAAGCCGGTATTTAAGCACCGGCTATTTGCTAAGTTTCCGTTATATATCAGCAGGTTATATAAAGAGGCACAGAGGTGTACCGAATGGGCAGGGCAAGGGTGATTGCGGTGGCGAACCAGAAGGGCGGGGTGGGCAAGACCACTACCGCGGTGAACATGGCGGCATCCCTTGCCGCGGCGGAGCGGGAAGTCCTGCTGGTCGACGCGGACCCCCAGGGCAACTCTACCGGCGCAGTGGGCATCGAACGGGAGGGCCTGGAGAAGAGCCTGTACGAGCTGTTCATGGGCGATTACGGCATGGAAGAGGTGATAATCCCTTCCGGCCTGCCGCACCTGATGGTCGCGCCCTCGAAGGTGGACCTCTTCGGCGCGGAGGTAGAGTTAATCGGAAGGACGTCCCGGGAGACGATACTCAAGGAGGCGCTTGCGCCTTACGTGGACTCTTACGACTATATAATTATAGACTGCCCGCCCGCGCTCGGGCTGCTTACGGTCAACGCCCTGACCGCGGCCCGCTCTGTGCTCATCCCGGTGCAGTGCGAGTACTTCGCGCTCGAAGGGCTTTCGCAGCTGCTCCGGACGCTCGAGCTGATCCGCGAATCGCTGAACCCGGGGCTGACCGTCGAGGGCATACTCCTGACGATGCATGACGCGCGGAACAACCTCTCAAGGCAGGTGGAGCAGGAGGTAAGAGACCATTTCGGCGAAAAGGTGTACAAGACGGTGATACCCAGGAACGTGGCCCTGTCCGAGGCGCCCAGCTACGGCAAGCCGATTATAATGTACGACATCCGCTCGCGCGGGGCGCAGAGCTATCTGAGCCTTGCCAAGGAGGTGCTTGAGCATGCATAAACCGCCGGCGCTCGGGAAGGGCCTGGGCGCACTGATACCGACAGGGGCGCACGGGGTTATGCTATCGGGGGAATATTCCTCCGGAGAGACGGAGGTCGAGCTCTCCCGCATCACCCCTAACGAGTACCAGCCCCGGAAAAATTTCAACCCCGAGTCCATCCGGGAGCTTGCGGAGTCGATAAAGAGCCTGGGCGTAATCCAGCCCGTCATCGTGCGGAAAAGGGACGGCGGCGGCTACGAGCTTATAGCGGGCGAGCGCCGCTTCCGCGCGTCCATGCTTGCCGGGCTTAAGAAGATACCGGTTATCGTGAAAGACGCCGCACCTGCCGTTATGTTAGAGCTTGCGCTTATCGAGAACGTGCAGCGCGAGGACCTGAACCCGATTGAGACGGCCGAGGCCTTCGACAGGTTGCTGCGCGAGTTCGGGCTTACCCAGGAGCAGCTCTCGCAAAAGGTGGGGAAGGAGAGGCCCACCATTGCCAACTTCCTGAGGCTCCTTTCGCTGCCCCCGGACGTGAAAAGGGACATCGCTGAGGGCGCTCTGACCATGGGGCACGCGAAGGCGATACTGTCCGTGGAGGGTAGCCAAAGACAGATGGCCCTCAGGCGGGAGATAATCTCGCGCGGGCTATCCGTCAGGGAGGCGGAATCGCTCGCAAGGAGGATGAAGGCCCCCGGCCGCGTGATAAAGAAGGCGGCGCCCTCGCCGCAGATATCGATGCTCGAGGACGAGCTGAAGCGGAAGCTAGGCACGAAGGTGCGCATCAGGCACAAGGGCAGGCGCGGGAGGATAGAGATAGAGTATTACTCGGACGATGAGCTTGAAAGGTTGCTGGAGCTGTTGAGGCGCTGAAAGGGGAAAAGACATGATAGGAAAGACCAAGGGCCATCCGGAGACGGGCGAGATTGTGGCCTTCCTGGGCAAGGGCACGGACTTCAAGGGCACCCTCCACTTCGAGGGCACCATCCGCATCGACGGGCGGCTGGAAGGCGAGATAGTAACGAAGGACACGCTTATAGTGGGCGAGTCGGCGGAGATAATGGGCGATATAAGGGTCGGCACCATCATCACGTCCGGCAGGATAACCGGGAACATCCATGCGTCGAAGCTCGCGCATCTGCTCGCGCCCGGGAGCCTGAATGGGGACGTCAAGACGGAGAGCCTGAAGGTGGATGAAGGGTTCGCCTTCAACGGGCGCTGCGAGATGACGAAGGGAACGTCCGCATCGGGGGCGCTCCGGCCGGAGCAGAAACCGGAGCAGAAGAAGGAGGCGCTTTCCGCATGAGGCGGAAGGTCGCCGTCGCAATGAGCGGCGGGGTGGACAGCTCAGTCGCGGCCGCTCTCCTGAAAGAGGAAAAGTACGAAGTCACCGGCCTCACCATGCGCCTCTGGGGGAACGCCGGCGATGATATGGATGCCGCCGACTCCGCCGTATCGTCCGCATCGAAGACCTGCAGGATACTGGGCATACCCCACAGGGTAATCGACATCAGGGAGCAGTTCAAAAAAAAAGTCATAGACTATTTCCTTAGCGAATATCTCCGGGGCCTCACCCCCAACCCCTGCGTAGTCTGCAATGAAAAAATAAAGTTCGGGCTGCTCATGGACATGATGGCCCTTGACGGGGCCGAGCGCCTGGCGACCGGGCATTACGCGGACATCGCCTTTGATGCCGGGACCGGCCGGCACAACCTCCTGTGCGCGGCTGACAGGAAAAAAGACCAGAGCTATTTCCTTTACCGGCTGAACCAGAGGCAACTGGGGCTGACGCTCTTCCCTTTAGGCGGGATGATCAAGGCCGAGGTCATAGGGAAGGCCAGGGCGATGGGACTCCCCGCGGCGGAGCGCGAAGAGAGCCAGGAAATCTGCTTCGTGCCGGGCGACGACTACCGCGCGCTCATCGAGTCCGAAAGGCCGGGGGCCGTGCAGGGGGGCGACTTCATCGACATGGACGGGCGCGTCATAGGCAGGCACAAAGGCGTCGCCTTTTATACCATAGGACAGAGGCGGGGGCTGGGATATTCCTCTCAGCTCGGAAGACGCTACGTCATAGCTCGGGACCCGTTTAATAATACCG
>JBEKYB010000087.1:0-6818 GCA_049511435.1 Nitrospirota bacterium
CGTTTGCAACGTCCAGTGCATCGGCGAAGCCTACGTTAAACTGCTTGCGCGTGATGTCCGCGGTCCGCCGCTGAGCCGTCAGGTTGTTCTTGGCAACTATAATCTCCTGCTGGTAGCCGCGGAGCTGGATGTAGTCAAGCGCGACCTCGGCGACGACGCTCACCTGGACGTCCCGGAGTCCTTCCGCCGCGGCCACTATGCCGGCGTCCGCGGACTCGACGCCGCGGCGCACGCCGCCGAACAGGTCAAGCTCCCATACGGCGTCCAGACCCGCCTGGAAGAGGTTCTCGCCGCCGGATGTCCCCGCGTTATGCACCCGCTCGTAGCCGGCGGAAGCGCTGGCCGACGGCCACAGTCCCGCGACGGCCACGCCGCGCGAGGCCCGGGCCTGCCGCAGTACCGCCTGGGCGTTTTTCAGGTCGAGGTTCGCCTTCACCGCCTCCTCCACAAGCGCGGTCATTGTGGGGTCGTTGAACTGACGCCACCACCGTGTGAGGTCCGATTCGCCTGCCGTGGCCACGGACGTCTGGCCCGCGGACGCCTTTTGGACGCCTGTCCATTCGGCGGGAACCGCCGTCCGGGGCGGAACGAAATTCGGGCCGACCATGCACCCGCTTAAGGTCAGCGCGGTCAAAAAAAGCGCTGGGACCAGGACTGAAGCACAGAGTCGCCGTGCGTTTTTATTCATTACTTTCGCCTCACTCATATCGCAGCGCATCGATGGGGTTGAGCCGGGACGCTTTCCACGCCGGATAGAAACCGAATATGACTCCTACGCTCGCCGATACGATAACGGCGGCGATTATCGCACCGACCGAAGCGGCCGTCGGCCAATGCAGGACCGACGATATGATATACGAACTGGTGCGGCCCAGTATGATGCCCATGGTGCCCCCTAGCAGGCAGATTACTACCGCCTCGGTCAAAAACTGCCTGAGGATATCGCCCGGTTCGGCGCCTACGGCCATTCTAAGGCCTATCTCTCGCGTCCGCTCGGTCACCGATACGAGCATGATGTTCATGATGCCGACGCCGCCCACAACCAGCGAAATCATCGCCACGCATAACAGGAGTTTCGTTATCATCTCCGTGGTGGAGCTCATGGCCTTTGTGATCTCGGCCATGTCCCGGACGGTGAAATCGTTCGGGTTGTCGCCTCTAAGGTGGTGGCGTTCGCGCAGCAGCATGGTGATCTGCTGGATGGCGGAAGGGATGTGGCTGCTCGACCGCGCGGCAGTAAGTATCTGGTCCACGTTGGCGAACCGTATCGGCTGCGGCGTGTCAGCCTGTTCGCTGGCAGACGGGACGGGGTAACGGGATACCTGAACGGCTCCGTAAGGGTTATTCGACGACGAGATGGTCGTGGCGCTCTCGCTCTGGGAGGAGTTGCCCAGGGACGTGGCCACCACGCGGTATTTTATCGTCGTCCACGGGGCCAGCAGGATGTCGTCCTGGTCCATGCCCATCATGTTCGCGCCCTTCATCTTTAAAACCCCGACGACCTTGAAAGCCACGTTCCGGATGCGTAGCTCTTTGCCGAGCGGCGAACGTCCGCCGAAGAGCTCCCTCACGATTGTCTGGCCGACCAGGCACACACGGTTCGAGTTCCGGACGTCGTGCTCGTCGAAGGACTCTCCCTCCGCCAGGTCGGTCCACTCCCGGACTTCCAGGAACGAGGGCGTCGTTCCGTAGATATACATCGGCGACCAGTTGCGGTTCCCGTATACTACCTGGGTCCGGGCGCGCACGATGGGCGCCACGCTGGCAAGGGCGGGACATTCCTTTCCAATGGCATCCGCGTCCTGCGGCGTAAGCGTCATGATGGTGCCGGCCCCGTAGTTGATGCCGCCGGTGTTTGCGGCGCCCGGGATCACCGCAAGCGTATTGGCGCCTATGCTGGCCATGGTCTTCCGGATGGCAATGGTCGCGCCGTTGCCGATCTCCATCATCGATATCACCGCCGCGACGCCGATTACTATGCCCAGGGTAGTCAGCATAGTGCGAAGGACGTTCCGCCTGAGCGCATTCAAGGCAGTTTTTATGGTGACGTATGACCTCATGCGGCGCCCCCGGCCGCTGGCGGCCCGGCAGCGTCTCCTATCAGGCCGTCCTTGATGCGGATGGTCCGCTGCGCCCACTGAGCGACCTCCTGGTCGTGGGTCACTAAAATGACGGTGATGCCCTCGGTGCTGTTGAGCTGCTGGAACATCCGGAGGATATCCTTGCTGGTGCGGGAATCGAGGTTGCCGGTCGGCTCGTCGGCAAGGAGTATGCTCGGCTGGTTGACCAGCGAGCGGGCTATCGCCACGCGCTGCTGCTCGCCGCCGGAGAGCTGCGACTGCTGGTGATCGATGCGGTCCGCCAGGCCTACCTTCCGGAGCAGGTCAGCGGCGCGGCGTCTCTTCTGCTGCTCGCTCAGATTTTCCCTGGAGTAGGTCAGCGGCATCACGACGTTCTCAAGCGCCGTCGTGCGCGGCAGGAGGTTGAAGCTCTGGAAGACGAAACCGATTGTACGGTTCCGGAGCCGGGCGTATTCGTTGGCGGTCAGCCTGGATATCTCCTGGCCGTCCAGCCAGTACTCGCCGGAAGTAGCGTGGTCGAGGCAGCCCAGGAGGTTCATCAGCGTGCTTTTGCCGGAGCCGCTGGCGCCCATCAGCGCGACGAGTTCGCCGCGGGCGATGTTAAGCGATACGCCCTTGAGCACCGGCACGGCCACTTCGCCCAGGTAGTACGTCTTGCTGATGTTCCGGAGCTCTATCAGGTCCATAATCCGTTACGGCCTTCCACTAACGCTCGCGCGATGCGCCGGGGTTGTCGGGGCCGGAATGGGCCGGGCGCTCTCCTCCATGGCCCATCGGCTGGGGCATCAGCGGGCTCCGTTCCGTTTCCGGACCGGATGCGGCTTCCCGCTCCGCTTCTCCGACGACGACGCTCATCCCGTCGGTCACATCCTTGCCTTCGACCTCCGTAAATGCGCCGTCCGTCAGCCCAGTGCTCACGCGGACGGGTCGGACAAATTTGCCTTGCTCGACCCATACAGTCCCGCGGGACTGCGTAGAGCCGGGGGCGCCGGCCTCGCCGCCGCCCTCTCGTCTGGAACCCTCCGCCGCGTGATGTCTTTGACGGCCGCCTGACGCGATCTGGTCCTGCCTGGGCGACCAGCGAAGCGCCGCATTCGGGACGAGCAGCACGTCTTCCCGCCGGCCGACGATGAACTTGGCGTTGGCTGTCAGATAAGGCAGGAGTTTTCCGTCGTCGTTGTTGGTATTCACCTCGACGGTGTATGTGACCACGTTCTGCGTCATCGTCGCGTTTAAGCGGACCTTCCCGACCCTCCCCTGGAACTCCCGGCTGGGAAAGGCGTCCACGGTGAACGTGACCGGCTGGCCTTCGAATATGTTGCCGACGTCGGCTTCGTTGACCGACACCCAGACCGTGATTCGCCGCAGGTCCTTGGCCAAAAGAAAAAGGCTCGTCGCACTCAGGCTCGAGACGACGGTCTGTCCGATATTCACCTGCCGGTCGATAATCACGCCCTTGACCGGCGCCTTGATGGTGCAGTACCCTAGGTTTATCTGCGCAGTGTCAAGGGCGGCCTTATCCTGCGCAATCGTCGCTATGGCCTGCACCACGGCCGCCTTGGCCGCGGCCAAGTTCGCCTTCGCGACCTCGTAGTTGGCCTGGTACTGGTCGTAATTGCTCTTGGACAGCGCGTCGGAGGGGCCGAGCTTCTGCGCCCTATCCCAGTCAAGCTGCGCCTGCAGCAGTTTCGCCTGCATCTGGAGCACATTGGCGTCGGCGCTGACCTTATTGGCCTCGGCCTGCGCCAGCTGTGCCTTGGCGGTCCCCAGGGCGGCGGCGTACAGCGAGTCGTCTATCTTCGCCAGTACCGTGCCCGCCTCGACAACCGAGGAATAGTCGATGGCCCTGCCGTTGCTGTCCTTCCCGAATGCCGTAATCAAACCGTTGACCTGTGAGCCCACGTCCACGACCACCGTCGGCTCGATTGTACCCGTTGCGCTGATAGTCGCCAGAAGATCGCCGCGCTTTACCTGCGCCGTGCGGAACACCGGATCCTGCTTTCCCCTGGACAAAAACCACCAAATTCCAGCGCAACCGGCTCCGGCCAGCACGATAATTACCACGGCGATGATTACAACTTTTCGACGCATAGTTCGTTCTCCAGAATAATTGCCCGTACCTGGGGGCATAGTTACAGTAATTTCGAATACAGCGGCATTGAATTTAATTATATGATTTAGCCGGAATTATTATATAGGGGAATGGAGGAGACGAATTCACAGAGCATCTTTCTTTTTGCAGCCAAGCTTCTCATCCCACCATATTTCTCGAAATCAAAATAAAATGCCTCTTCCCTTTTTAGACGGCGGGCGGGGCATCCTTGTTACAATAAATCTTTATCTTGGAATCTATGTCCGGCTCATGATAAGACCAAAGCCTGCGGCTAGGGTTATAAAAATATGTGTAAGAAAATTGCTTGTTTTTTATTGTATAATTGCGCTATTATAACATATTAATTCCAAAGAAAAATGATTAATTTTGTTCCAAATTGAAACAATTTGGCATTATTGTGATGGCGCCGCCATACGTTCAGGCTGCAGTATTTTAAAATGCGGACAAAAGAAGTAGAAGAACCAGTGAAACCCGTCCCAGATTTTCCGTTCCACGCCAGGAGGACGCCCCTGGCCAAGACGAGGACTTTCCTTGCCAACAGGCGTTCGCAGCTCGCGTACTTCAGGACAAGCCTGTCCAAGGGGAGGACCGGTCTTGCCGTCCTCCGGACGGGCATAACCCTGATTACCTTCGGCACCGCGCTCTACAGGATATTCGGGGCCGGTTATCTCCTCATAGCCGATGCCGCGCTCATTTTAACCGGCACGGCCGTGGCGGTTGAAGGTTTCATCCGGTACCTCCCTGTAAGGAAGCAGATCGGCCTCAAAGTGGACTGCTCGTACACGGAGCCGAGCTGGGGCGTCAGGGTGCTTACGGTATCGAACCCGGGCATAAGCCCCACTTTTTCGCGCGCTTCGTCCATAGAGGGCGCCGCCGAAATGAGGGCGGACTGGTATAACCTCGCGCCCGTCCTGAGGCGCAGGTTCCTGGCGAGCGACAGAACAGACATGGCCGAGGAAAGGGCCACCCTCGCCTGCTACCGCACGAAGATGGCCAGGGCCAGGACAGGCCTCGCATTCGCGCGTACGGGCGTCGCGTTCATAGGGTTAGGCGTCGCGTTCCTGAGGCAGTTCCGGGCCGGGCCCTGGACGTATTTTGACATATCCCTCATCGCCGCGGGGCTTATGATGGCGGTGGAGGGTTTTTACTGGTACCTGCCTGGGCGAAGGGCAGGCAGGCAGGGCGGCGAATCGGTGGACAAGGCGTTCGGCAAGGAGAGCATATGGGACGTCACGTTCCCGCCCGTCCACAAGAGGCCCGCCATCGAGGACTTTTTCCACGACCTGCCCGTGAAGGCGGGCCAGGCACCGGGGATATGGGGCACCACCGGGCACGCCCTGGAGAGGACGGTCCTGGCCGAGAGACGGAACGTAATGGCGAGGCTAAGGACGGTAATGGCCCGCTCCAGGACCGGCATGGCCTTCATGCGGACCGGCATGAGCATAACGGCGGTAGGGATGGGGCTTCTCGTCTACTTCGGCGCCGGGAACATATACTGGACCGTCTTCGACGTTTACATGGTGGCGGCGGGCCTTTTCTTTATGGCCGACGGGCTCTACTGGCATATCCCGGCCGAAAATACAAGAAAGCAGTTCCCGTACTGCTTCACCGACATAGAGATATCGATGCCGGATTACGGCAGACCGAATAAGTACTGGAAAAAGGCGGTTTTCAGCCATGACGACATCTGACGGCGCGGGCCGGGCGCGGCCTTCGAAAAAAGAGCGGCTGCAGGCGCTCTCCGACTTGCACGGCTGCCCTCACATACAGTTTGACGAGAGGATGCCGGTGCCGCCCGAGTTGCTCGAACGGCTTCATGGAGTGGAGCTTTCACGGCTCTGGTTCCCGGTAATCAAGGACGGGGACACCGTAATAATCGCCGCCGGCGACCCGCATGACCCGAAGGTGAGGGAGGAAGCCGAGCGGATATTCCCGGAATCGGGACTTGACTTCATGGTCGCCCTGCCCGAGGACATTGAGTGGTTCCGGCAGGACTTCCTGCACGCGAAGCCAGGGCTGCTCATCGGCACGGAGAGGACGGGTCTCGCGTACTGGAGGAATACCCTTGCCCACTGGAGGACGAGGCTCGCCTGTTACAGGACCGACCTCGCCAAGGCGAGGACGGACCTGGCGTTTTTACGTTGGGGGCTGGGGCTCATCGCCATAGCAGCAGCTCTTATGCGGTTGAAGGAATTTACGGGCAAGCAGCTTTATTATCCGGGGCTTATCTTGGTCGGCGCGGCCTGCGCCCTGTACGGGGTCCTGAACTACCACAGGGTAAGGAAATCGAAGCTGAGGCAGCCGGGGCACAATACTCTGGTGGAGATAACGGCGGCGACAATCTGCTGGCGGTTCTGGTGCGGGAGAAAATGCTCTCTTCCCATCTCGACAACATGAGTTATTACGCGAATTTTTCGCTCACCGGAATTTTCCGCCAGGTGCGGCTGTTTAGCGTTCCCGAAACTCATGTCCGGCGCTTTCATGTGCAGACGGTTTTCGATAGCGCCTATAAAGACGCCACGTTGACGCTCGATCTATCGGTGGAAAAAGAGTCTGGCCATGAGCTCAACGGCGTTCCTTTGATGTTTTCTTTGAAGGATCCCCAAGGCCATCCTGTTTCTCTC
>JBEKYB010000088.1:0-6804 GCA_049511435.1 Nitrospirota bacterium
GCCTTGTGCGTCACCTCTATGCGCTCGCCCATAGTCCCGAATATCACGGTATGCTCTCCGACCACGTCCCCGACGCGGAGGGTCTGGACGCCGATCTCGCCGCGCTTCCTCTCGCCGATGTTGCCGTGCCGGGCGAAGACGCCGACCTCGTCCAGCTTCCGGCCGCGCCCCTCGGCCGCGACCTGCGCCATCTTCAGCGCCGTTCCCGATGGGGCGTCCTTCTTATGCCGGTGGTGCGTCTCGACTATGTCTATGTCGTAGTCCTCATCCAGGACGGACGACATCTGCCGTATGATTTTAAGGAGCAGATTAACCCCGACGCTCATGTTCGGCGCCAGGACGACGGGAATCTTGCTGGCAAGGCCGCGTATCTCGGAGATATGCTCATCCTTGAAGCCGGTCGAGCCTACGACCATGGCCTTGCCGGCCGCCGCGGCGGTCCTGACGTTTTGGACGCTGACCTCGGGGAACGTGAAGTCGATGACCACGTCCCCGCAGCCGATTACTTTCGAGAGGTCGTCCGAAATCCTGCACCCCTTCGGGCCCAGCCCCAGGAAATCGCCGACGTCCATCCCGATGATGTCGTGCCCGGGCCTCTCCGTCGCGCAGGCCACGTCCGTGCCCTCGGCCTCGATTAAAAGTTCGAGTATCCGCCGCCCCATCCTGCCCGCCGCGCCCGTCACTATGCAGTTGATCATTTTTACCTCAGATTAATCCGTATTTTTTCAGCACCGCGCGTAGCTTATCCGTGTTCGCCTCGGACATCGGGCATAAGGGGAGCCGAAGCTCGGGACTGCATTTGCCCATCAGGCCCAGCGCGGTCTTGACCGGTATCGGGTTCGTCTCGTAGAACATCGCCTGGTTAAGGGGCTGTAGCTTGTAGTGCAGCGCCCTTGCGCCGTCCATGTCCCCGGCGAAGAAGGAGTCGCAAAGCCCGGCCATGTCCTTCGGGGCGCAGTTGGCCGAGACGGAGATGACGCCCATGCCCCCGACGGCGAGGGTGGGAAGGACGGTGAAGTCGTCGCCCGAAAGGACGGTGAACTTCCCGCCCGTCAGCTCGATTATCTCGCTTATCTGCTGGAGGTTGGCCGTCGCCTCCTTGATGCCGACGATGTTGTCTATCTGGGCGCAGCGCGCAACGGTCGCGGGCAGCATGTTAACGGACGTCCGCCCCGGCACGTTGTACAGGATGATGGGTATGTCCACGTCGTCGGCCACCGCCTTGAAGTGCCGGTACAGGCCCTCCTGGGTCGGCTTGTTGTAGTACGGCGTAATCAGGAGCGCCGCATCGGCCCCGGCCTTCTTGGCATGGCTTGTCAGCATTATGGTCTCGTCGGTCGAGTTCGAGCCCGCGCCCGCGATTACAGGCACACGCCCCGCGACCTTGCCTATGGTGAACTCCACGACGTGCATGTGTTCTTCATAGCTCAAGGTCGGGGCCTCGCCGGTGGTCCCGCACGGGACAATGGCGTCCGTGCCGGATTCGATATGCCATTCTATCAGCTTGCCCAGCGTGGGCTCGTCTATCTTGCCGTCCCGAAACGGCGTCACTATCGCAACCATGGACCCCTTGAACATTGAAACCTCCATCAAAGTAATGCTCCCTCTCCGATTATGCCCTCGAAGACCGGCACCGCGTCGCCTTCCAGATACACGTCGTCGAAACCCGCGCCGTCCCAGTCGAAATATACCGTCAGCACGTTCCCGCCCCGGGTGACAAGCCTTACGGGCGAGTCCACCATGCCTTTGGCGCCCGCGACCAGAGCCGACGCGGTCGCCCCAGTGCCGCAGGCCAATGTCTCGCCCTCGACGCCGCGCTCGTACGTGCGGACTCTGAGGCTATTTCTCCCGGTCACCTGGACGAAGTCCGCGTTCGTCCCGGCCGGAGCGAAAAGCTCGTGATGCCTAGTGGCCGCCCCGATACCCTGCACATCCGCCGCCTCGACATCCTCCACGAAATATACTACGTGCGGGACGCCCGTATTTATAAACGAGGCGGCGAGCTCCCGTCCGTCTATTTTCACCTTTAGCGATTCTTTATAGTCCTTGGGCCTTGTGAGCTGGACCTTGACTGACCCGTCCTTTACCTCCGCACGGATGACGCCGGCCATCGTCTCGAAAGAGAGGCTCCTCCCCGAGATGCCCTTCATGTAGGCGAACGAGGCGGCGCAGCGGGAGCCGTTGCCGCACATCTCCACCTCGCTTCCGTCGGCGTTGAAATATCGCCACCTGAAATCGGCGGCGGAGGAAGGCTCGATAAGTATCACCCCATCGGCGCCGACGGAGAAGTGCCTCCTGGCTACCTTCCTGACGAACGAGGGCAAATCTCCCGCAAGAAGGCCGGCCCTGTTATCTATAAGGATGAAGTCGTTGCCGGAAGCGTGCATCTTGGAGAACGGCATGCCTTGCATAATCACCTTAGATGGAGCCTGTGCAGCACCTTTCCGGTCAGCTTGTTTATCGGATGCCTCCTGTCAAGGAACGGGAATACCGGCGGTTTCCTTATCCCCATCCGCTCAAGCTCGGCCCGCAAATTCCTGCTCTCCTTGTCGAGGGTCATGCCCTTCCTGAACGCCGCGTGGGCCTTCCGGCGGTTGCCCGCGATATAGTACACCCGGCCCAGGTTAAGGTACAACTCCGCGTGGAAGAACTCCCTCTGCACCGCCTGTTCGCAAAGGAGCACGGCCTCCCTTGTCTTGCCCTCGGCGACAGCCATGCATAGCCCGGTGTAAGACATGTACATGGGGTTCTTCTCCTTTAAGGCCAGGGCCTTCCTGAATGCGGCCAGGGCCTCTTTGACCCTGTCCCGTTTCAGCAGGAATAGCCCTGCCTTAAATAGCTCTCCAGCGTCCTGTTCCGTAAATTCCCTCTCTTTTCTGGGGAGCGTCCTGTCCTGCTCAACCCAAAGGTCTTCGTTCTCGTTTTCTGACATCTTCCGTCACCCCTGTGAGAAAATCCGGGACATCCTCGCCCCGGACAAGGTCTTCAAGGGTCTCCCTCTTCCGTATTACATGGTACCGGTCCCCGCTTACCATCACCTCCGCGGCCTTAGGCCTGGAGTTATAGTTCGAGGACATCGTAAAGCCGTATGCGCCCGCGCTCATGACCGCCAAAAGCTCGCCCGGTCCGGGCACGGGCAAAAGCCTGTCCCTGGCCAGGAAATCGCCGGTCTCGCATATGGGTCCGACGACGTCGGCGATATATTCGGGCGCGCCCGTTCTTTGCACCTGCCGGATTTCGTGGTACGCGCCGTAGAGCGTCGGGCGGATGAGGTCGTTCATCCCGGCATCCACTACAATGAAGTTCTTCTCCTCGGTAGATTTCCTGTACAGGACCTTTGTGAGAAGACACCCCGCGTTCCCGACGAGGACGCGCCCCGGCTCGAGAACGAGCGTGCAGCCCAGCTCCTCGAATATGGGTTTTATCACCCTGGCAAGCTCGGACGGGAGCGGCGGCTCTTCGTCCTGGTACCTTATGCCCAGGCCCCCGCCCACGTCAATATAGCGGATATGCAAGCCCTCGCCCTTCAGGCGCATGACCAGCGCGGCGGTCTTCTTCATGGAGTCCACGAACGGGGCCGTCTCGGTGAGCTGCGAGCCTATGTGCTGGTGGATGCCGGCGACCTCGACGTTTGGGAGCGTCGCCGCCAGGCGGTACTCGTCCAAGGCCTGCTCTATGGCAATCCCGAACTTGTTTTTCTTGAGGCCTGTCGATATATAGGGATGGGTGCCGGGGTCAACGTCCGGGTTCACCCTTATGGCTATCCTGGCGACTACCCCGAGCCTTCCGGCGGCTTCGTCTATCGCCCGGAGCTCCTCCTGGGACTCGATATTGAACATGAGTATCCCGGCCTTAAGCGCCAGGTCCATCTCCGCGGCTGTCTTGCCGACGCCGGCGTATACTATCTTCTCCGGCGGCACACCCGCCCGGAGCGCCCGGAATAGCTCGCCCCCGGAGACCACGTCCGCGCCGCCGCCTAACTCTGAAAAAATCTTTATTACCGATATGTTAGAGTTTGCCTTCATGGCGAAGCAGACCAGGTGCGGCACCCCGTCGAAGGCCTCGTCGAAGACAGTGAAATGCCTCCTGAGGGTACGCTCGCTGTAGACGTAGGCTGGGGTGCTGACATCGCTGGCAATATCGCTTAAGGCGACGCCTTCTAAAAAGAGCCGGTCGCCGATGTATGAAAAGTCGTCCATAAGTGCCCTATACCCTAAGAAAAATGGTCTTTTATTTAAACACAGGCGGGTAGAATGGTCAAGGGTTTTTTGCTCACCAGGCCACTTGGGGGCTTTACAATGAAGTGGCATGCGGTTATACTATGAAAAGAATAATAATAAATACTGATATGCTTTGCGATGCGCTTCCTGTGCGTAAGATATGCCCCGGTTAACGACCTGAAAAAACAAGTAATATGGGAGCTCCTATGGACATAAGGGATGTCGATAAGCTGGAAGAGAGTGAAAAGCTGGCGGAGGCTATTCTAAGTACCGCGGTGGACGGTATCATAACCATAGACGAAGCCGGGACCGTTTTAAGTTTCAACAGTGCCGCGGAAAAGATATTCGGCTACAAAAAAGACGAAATAATAGGCAAAACCGTCAACATTCTCATGCCGGAACCATACCGCTCCGAGCACGACGGCTACCTCAGGAATTATATAACTACCGGGAAAAGGAAGATAATCGGCATCGGCCGGGAGGTAGTCGGGAAGAAGAAGGACGGCACGGTCTTCCCGATGGAACTGGCGGTATCCGAGGTAAAGACAGGCAAAAGAAGGATATTCGCCGGGCTGGCCCGGGACATAACGGAGAGGAAAAACGCGGAACGTCTGATTAAGGAGTCCGAGGAGAAATTCTCGAAGGCGTTCAATATCGCGCCGATACTCCAGACGATAAGCTCGCTCGACGACGGGCGCTATATGGAGGTGAACGACGCATTCCAGAGGAAGTTCAGGATAAGGCGAAAAGACGTAATCGAGAAGAGCGCCGACGAACTGGGTTTTTGGGTAGACCCCGAGGGCCGGGACAAGATAGTAAAGATGATAAAACGGCAGGGTTTTGTCCGCAATATTGAGGTGAAATTCAAGGACCCGGCCGGGAACATCTTCGTGGGGCTCCTCTCGGCGGACGTAATCGAACTTAACGGGAAGCAGTGCCTGCTTACCGAGGCTATAGACATTACCGAGTTGAAGGCCGCCGAAAGGGTACTCCGGGAATCGGAGGGCAAATTCAGGACGCTGGTCGAGGATTCCCTGGCCGGCGTGTATTTCTTCCAGAACGGCAGTTTCGTCTATACCAACCCCACCTTTGCCCGGATTTTCGGCTACTCCGACAATGAAATCGAGGCCTTGCCAGACCTTATGGAACTGGTGCATCCGGCGGACAGGGACATGGTGAGAGATGCCAACGAGAGGCGGATATGCGGGGAAATACCGAGCATGTACTACCAGTTCAGGGGCATGACCAAGGACAAAGAGACCATACACCTGGAAGCCTTAGGCTCCTGCACGAGCTACAAGGGAGGACCGGCGATAGTCGGCACCGTGCTGGATATAACTCAGAGGACGCTGCTTGAGCAGCAGAAGGCGGACTTGGATCTCTACCTTTCGGGCTTGCCTGGAAACCGCAGGACAATTCTCGAGACTTGGATCCGCTTACAGCCCTACCGGAGTCTGGTCCCGGCGGCGGCCCGCGAGGTCGAGCGCCAACTGTACATGACGGACCTGGAGACGATTCTGGAGCTTCTTAAGAATGAGTACGGCGTCGTTTCGCCAGATCCAGACGCATAGCCACCCCGGTCACCTGCCCCAGCACCTCGATCTCGTCGGGATAAGCGAAGATCTCCGGATTGCACTGCGAGGCGGGGTGCGGCTGCAGGACCAGCCGATCGCCCGTGAGATCGCACCAGCAACAGGCATAACCGCCGCGGTGCTCGAAGAAGTAGATGGGCCGCTCGAACTCGTTCCGCCAGCCGGCGTCCCCGACCTTGCGCTGGCTCTCGTCGATGATCACCAGGGCTCCCGGCTGCAGCAGCGGGTACATCCTCCAGTCCTCGGTGCCCACGAATCCGTAACGGTGGTTCTTGAGGTCCAGTCCGTTGAGCAGGATCAGGGGCAGCCTGCCCCAGCGCTGGATCATACGGCTCAGGTAGGTCGTACGGCGCAGGTCGATGCCCGGATCGAGGGCCAGCGGCAGCAATACCTCTCCCCGCATGTCGGGCTTGAAGCCGATGGGATGCGTCCTCTCGATGCTGGCCGCCGAAACGGAATCGGCCGGCAGGGCGGAGATATCGATTCCGTACCACTCCAGCACCTCGTTGAAGTCCAGGCGGTAGATGGCGCACAACGAGTACAGGCGGTAAGGACTCGGGACCGTGCCCTTGTTCTCGATATCCGCCAGCCGGCTCAGCGCAATGGCGAACTCGTCGTTGCGGTGCCTTTCGGCAATGCGCAGACTCGCCTCCTCGACCTCCCGGTAGCGCAGGTTCAGGCGCTCCCGGGCGAGTTTGAGTTTCTGTCTGGCGTCCTCCATGCTATGATCCTGTCTCGGCGTCAACTTTTCCCGCCGAAGCGTGCAGCGAGTCGATCTCCAACGCTTTCTGGAAAATCGCAATGGCCTTGTCTAACTCCTTCATCTCCTGGTAGCAGACGCCCTCGAAGTAATAGGAATCCGCATCCCAGAGATTGATCTTCACTGACTGCTGGAAGCTCGTCAGCGCCGGCTCCAATTCGTTGCCCGCGTGCTGCGCAAGGCCCAGGTTGTACCACGCCTGTGCGTTGTTCGGCTCCAGCTCGATGGCCTG
>JBEKYB010000089.1:0-6800 GCA_049511435.1 Nitrospirota bacterium
AGAACCCGTTTTTCGATGACCCCTTCTTCAGGAAGTTCTTCGGCGAGCCGGACCAGGGCAAGCCCAGGGAGTTCAAGGAGAGGAGCCTGGGCTCCGGCGTCATAGTATCGGCCGACGGGTACATAGTAACGAACAACCACGTTGTAGAGGGGGCGAGCGACATAAAGGTGGTGCTTGCCGACAGGAGGGAGTTCAAGGGTAAGGTAATAGGGGCAGACCCCAGGAGCGATGTCGCGGTCGTCAAGATAGACGCCAAGGAGCTCCCTGCGATAGCCTGGGCCGACTCGGACAAGCTAAGAGCGGGCGAGATGGTCATGGCGGTCGGCAGTCCGTTCGGGCTTAACCGGTCCGTGACCATGGGCATAATTTCAGCCGTCGGCCGCGCCAATGTCGGCATAGCCGATTACGAGGACTTCATCCAGACCGATGCGGCGATAAACCCGGGCAACTCGGGAGGGGCGCTCGTGAACATGCGCGGGGAGCTGGTCGGCCTTAATACCGCCATATTCTCGCGTACCGGCGGCTACCAGGGCATCGGATTCGCCGTCCCCGCAAAGATGGTAAAGCAGGTTATGGAATCGCTCATGAAGACGGGCAAGGTCGTGCGCGGATGGCTGGGCGTTTCCGTGCAGGACGTCACCCCGGAGCTGGCAAAGCAGTTCGGCGTGCCGCCTGAGGGCGCCCTCGTGGGCGAAATCGTCAAAGGCAGCCCGGCGGAGAAGGCGGGTCTTAAGAGGGGCGACATCATAACCGAATACGCAGGTAAGAAGATCGAGGATTCGGGCCACTTAAGGAACCTCGCCGCATCCACGCCGGTAGGGACCAACGTGAAGCTGGAAATAGTCCGGGAAGGCAAGAAGCAGGAGATAAACGTTACCGTGGGCGAGTTGCCCAAGGAAGCCCAGGCGGGTAAGGGCGGCGAGCAGGAAGAGAAGGTCTCGGCCCTTGCGGGAGTTACCGTAGATGACCTGACGCCCGAGATGCTTGACAGGCTGGGCCTTGACAAGGACACCACCGGAGTCGTGGTCACGAACGTCGACCAGGGGAGCGCGGCCGACGAGGCGGGGCTTGCCAGGGGCGACGTCATAATGTCGATAAACAGGAAGAGCGTTAAAAACGTAAGGCAATTCAACGAGGAAATAAGGAAGCTGGGAAAAAGCGAGCCCGTCCTGCTGCTCATCAACAGGCAGGGGAACATCCTCTGGATGTCGGTTTCCCCGGCCGATTAATCCGTTTTGCCTACTGTTGAGGAGGCCGGTTATAGAGGCCTCCTCGATTATCGCTATCATATGTTGTGGAGGAAATTATAATGATTACCGTTATAAGGGTTCTTTTTCTTTTTGTTGCGGCGGTTACCGGCCACCTGATATTCTCCGGCATGGCGCCTTTCGCCGGCAGGGAATTCCTTGGCGTAGGCGTCGGGCTGGCCGTAGGTTTTACCGCAATCATACTTGAGCTTGGAGTAAGACGCGCGCCCGTCCGGGCGCTGACAGGCGCGATAATAGGCCTTGCCCTGGGGATACTCCTGGCGTCTTTGGTGTCGATGCCGATAAAGGGCCTGCCGATATCTGTCGACCTGGCAGGCATAATCCGCTTCCTCATATACTCCATCCTAGGGTACTTCGGGCTTGTCTTCGGCGCGAGGAAGGGGAACGATTTCGACTGGGGCAGGACGATAAGCGTGTTCAAGTCTACCCAGGAGGATGGGAACATCAAGATACTCGATACCAGCGTAATAATCGACGGCAGGATAGCGGATATCTGCGAGACCGGATTCCTGGAAGGGCTCTTCATGATCCCGCAGTTCATCCTCCACGAACTCCAGCACATCGCAGACTCCTCCGACCCCTTGAAACGCGCGCGGGGCAGGAGGGGCCTTGACATACTGCACAGGATACAGAAGATCTCGGGCCTTGACGTGCGGGTGGTCGAGGACGACTTCCCCAAGATTCGCGAGGTGGACGCGAAGCTTGTGGCGCTGGCCAAGGTCAAAAACGCCAAGGTCATAACCAACGACTTCAACCTGAACAAGGTGGCGGAGCTGCAGGGCGTTACCGTCCTGAACATCAACGAGCTCTCGAACGCGGTGAAGCCGGTGGTGCTGCCGGGCGAGCTGATGCGCGTATTCGTACTTAAGGAAGGCAAGGAGTTCGGGCAGGGCGTCGGCTACCTGGACGACGGCACGATGATAGTAGTCGAGAACGGCCGGAAACATATCGGCAAGACTGTAGACGTGGCGGTGACTTCCGTGCTCCAGACCACCGCTGGGCGCATGATATTCACCAAGCTCAAGGAAGACTCGGAGAAGGAGGAGTTCCAGGCGGTCAGTGCGGGCTGAGCGCCTCGAGAGGAGAAGGGATGAAGATGACCGTACTAGTACCGGCGGCGGGTTCCGGCACCAGGATGGGCGGGAACAGAAAAAAGCAGTTCCTGCTGCTGGGCGGGAAGCCGGTTCTGGCGCATACCCTCAAGCGGTTCGAGGATATGCCGGAGGTGCAGGAGATCATCCCTATCGTCCCGGAAGACGAACTTGAGCTCACGCTTTTACACTGCGTCGAATGCGAGGGGCTGAAGAAGGTGAGGAGGCTGATCCCAGGCGGACAGCAGCGGCAGGACTCCGTCTATAACGGCCTCAAGGCCGTAGCCAAGGGCACCGACTACGTCATGGTGCACGACGGAGTAAGGCCGTTCATAAAGCACGAGCTCATATCCTTGCTCCTGGCCGCCGCATCTGGCTGCGACGGCGCCATACTCGCCGTGCCTGTGAAGGACACCCTGAAGGAAGTTGGAAAAGACAATATGGTCAAAAGGACGCTCGACAGGAGGGTGTGCTACCAGGTGCAGACCCCGCAGGTATTCCGCTTCCAGGTGCTCATGGACGCCTTTAAGAAGGCATACGCCGAGGGCTACTACGGGACGGACGAGGCGTCCCTGGTGGAACGGGCGGGCGGTAAGGTGGCGGTGGTGAACGGCTCATACGGGAACATCAAGATAACCACCCCCGAAGACATGGTCCTGGCGGAAGCGCTCCTCCTCAGGGAAGCCAAGGTAAATGCCTCGATGAAACGGGAAGAGCACCCAGGATGAGGGTCGGCACGGGTTATGACGTCCATAGGCTTGTGGACGGCCGGAAGCTCATAATCGGGGGGGTGGAAATCCCGCACGAAAGGGGCCTCCTGGGCCATTCCGACGCCGACGTATTGCTGCACGCCGTATCCGACGCCCTGCTCGGAGCCGCCGGCATGGGCGATATCGGCACGCACTTCCCGGATACCGACCCCGCCTACAAGGGCATATCGAGCCGAAAGCTCCTCCGGGCGGTAGTCGGCAAATTAAGCGAAAACGGTTTTTCTGTCAATAACTTAGATTCCGTAATAGTCGCCCAGGCCCCAAGGATGGCCCCTCATATACCCGCCATGAGGGAGAACATTTCCTTTGACCTGGGTATCCCCGGCGACAGGGTGAATATAAAGGCCACGACTACCGAGGGCCTGGGCCCGGAAGGCAGGGCCGAAGGCATTTCCGCCTTCGCCGTCTGCACCGTTACGGAACCCACAAAATAAGGAACTAAACAAGAATGTTCGACAAGATAAGAGCGGACTTCCGGGCCGTCTTCGAGATGGACCCGGCAGCTACCAATAAACTTGAAGTAATCTTTACCTATTCCGGCTTCCATGCAATCCTGATGTACAGGTTTTCGAACTGGTTCTACAGGATGGGCATGCCTTTCTTCGCGCGCTGCGTCTCACAGTTCGCGCGCTTCCTCACCGGCATCGAAATCCATCCCGCCGCAAAGATAGCGGGCAGCTTCTTCATCGATCACGGCATGGGCGTCGTCATCGGCGAGACCACCGAGATAGGTGAGCACGTTTTGCTCTTCCAGGGCGTAACCTTAGGCGGGACAGGCAAGGAACGCGGCAAGCGCCATCCGACAATCGGGAACCATGTAGTCGTCGGGACCGGGGCCAAGGTCCTGGGCGGCATCACCATAGGCGACCACGTAAAGATAGGCGCGAACGCCGTCGTCCTGACCTCCGTTCCGCCGCATTCCACCGTGGTGGGCGTCCCGGGCAGGGTGGTCCGGCAGCACGGAGAGAAGACGGCCGAGGCGATGATGCTCGACCACGTGCATATGCCTGACCCGCTGAACGAGACGCTTACTCGCATGCAAAGGCAGATAGCCGCCCTGGAGCAGAGATTGGGCGTGGCCCATGGGCAGGGAAGGCCGGAAAAGCAGGAAAAGCAGGAAAAGCAGGAGAAAAAAGAGAGAAAACCAAGGGGAAGAGGCGCCAATCTCTTTGCTGCCGGAGGACGTGGGATAAAGCCCGACGAGATGCCCGCCGAGACCGTCCAGGAGCGGCAGGCCAGGATGGCCCGTATGGAGAAGGAAGAGAGGATGAAGGCGCTGGCCCTCAAGAAAATACGGGATTTGGCGGCCGCTCAGCAGCCGGAGGAGCAGCAGACCGAACCCCGGCAGACCGAATCACGGCAACCCGAACCCCGGCAGGAGGGCGAGCTGCCCATTCCAAAAAAACGGCCCCGCAGGAGGCGCAGGATAAGGAAGCCCGGACAGCATGGCCCCGGGACGGGCGCCGCCGGTACAGGCTCCACCCAGGGCCCGGCCGAGCCTTCCAATGAAGCGGCCGGAGCACCCGACCAGGGCGGACCGGGGATAGGCGAGGGAGCCGCTAAGGCCCTGGCAGACTTTACCAACCCCTGATAACAAATACTATCGCGCCCGCGAGACGGGCCTCAAATCATCACACCGGCGGGAGGCTATGCTGAGAGTATATAATACCCTTTCGGGAGAAAAAGAGGATTTCAGGCCGCTGAACGATGCCCGGGTGGGGATTTACGCCTGCGGCGTCACGGTATACGACCACAGCCACCTGGGCCATGCGCGCGGCGCGGTCATATTCGACGTGGTGCGGAAATACCTCCGGCACAAGGGTTTTAGCGTCACTTATGCCCGGAACTTCACGGACGTGGACGACAAGATAATAAAGCGCGCGGCCGAAACGGGCATGACCTGGAAAGAAGTTGCCGAAAAATACACGGACGAGTACATAAAGGACATGCAGAAGCTGGGCGTTGACCGTCCTGACCTCGAGCCCAGGGCGACGGATTATATACCCGAAATCGTGAATCTGGTTAAAACTCTCGTGGATAAAGGCTATGCCTATGCCTCAGGAGACGATGTATTCTTCTCCGTCAGAAAATTCCCCGGCTACGGGAAGCTCTCGAAGAAGCCTTTAGACGATATGATGGCGGGGGCCAGGGTCGATGTCAACGAACAGAAGAACGACCCGCTCGATTTCGTGCTCTGGAAGAAGTCGAAGCCCGGGGAGCCTTCGTGGGACTCGCCGTGGGGGCCGGGAAGGCCCGGCTGGCATATCGAATGCTCGGCCATGTCCACAAAGCTCTTAGGCGATACATTCGATATCCACGGGGGCGGGATGGACCTGACATTCCCGCACCACGAAAACGAGATAGCCCAGGCCGAGGCCGCGACCGGCAAGCCGTTTGTAAAGTACTGGATGCACAACGGATTTGTGAACATAAACCGCGAAAAGATGTCCAAGTCGCTGGGTAACTTCTTTACAATAAAGGAGATACTCGATAAATACGAGCCGGAGGCCGTCCGTTTATTCCTGCTCTCCACGCATTACAGAAACCCGATAGACTTTTCAGACCAGAGCCTCAAGGACTCGAAGGCTGCGATTGACCGCTACTACACGATGATGGAAGGGCTTGAAGAGGCAATTGGGAAGGACTATCCACCCAGGCCCGTTAAAAGCGATGAGCTTTCGCCCGCAGTCCGGGAATTTTATGGGAAAATCGCCACTTTTAAGGAGAGATTCGAAGAGGCGATGGACGACGACTTTAATACCGCCTCCGCGATAGGCGCGGTGTTCGAGCTCGTGCGCGAGATAAATAGGATAACGACGGACAAGGCGCTCTTAAACAGAGGCGCATATATCAGGGACGTTTTGGCGGAGGCGAGAGATGCGCTTAAAGAAGCGTCAAAGATTTTGAACCTGTTCATGGTGGAACCGGGCGAATGGTTTCGCGGTGAGCGCCTGAGTATAACATTGCCGTCTTTTGAAATCAGTATAACGGGCGGCCCTAATGAGGCGTTGTCTAGTGAGCAAATTCAATCTTTAATAGATGGTCGTAACGCGGCCCGGGCCTCGAAGGACTGGAAGAAGGCCGATGAGATAAGGGATAAGCTGGCACAGGCCGGAGTTGAGCTTCTTGACGGCCCGGAAGGGACTAAATGGCGAAGGAAATAGGAGGTCGGGGGCGAGGGCCGAGGAGCGGCGGTCCGGGTGGCAAGGGGCCAGGCGGCGGGAAACAAACGCCAAGGCAGCCCTCATACATGAAAAAAGGCGGTTCTTCCGGCAGGACTTCGGCGGGAAGGGGCGCTTCGAAGGGGATGGAACGGGGCAGGTCCGTCTCTGTAAATAGGGGAATAGACTTGGGTTGGCCGGATGCCTCCAAAAAGAGCGGGACTGCCGGGAGGAATGCTCCATCCGCACCCGGAAAGGAGCGGTTTACCCGGGTAAATAAGCCCGCATTTAATGAAAATCCAAGGAGACAGGAGCCGAGGCGGCAGGAGCGCCGCCCGGAGTCGTCACAGAGGCCGTCCCGCCCCGAAAGGCCGCCTGTCCATGCGGAATACCGGCCTGAGACGCCCCGTTTCGAACATGAAACGCACCGTTTTGAACATGAGACGCCGGAAGACAAGGTGGCTGGTATAAACCCCGTGCTCGAGCTCCTGCGCTCCTAGGGCCGGACCC
>JBEKYB010000090.1:0-6758 GCA_049511435.1 Nitrospirota bacterium
CTATTTTATGCTATACTAAGGCACTTTTTTAAATAATTATACAAAAAAAATTCATGAAAAGACATTTTCCATTAACCATTCCTATTATTGTGGCCGCCCTGGTCCTTACCGTTGCATGCGGGAGGAAGGGCGACATCATTATACCTGGCAGCGTGCTGCCCGGGGTCCCTGCGGACCTCAAGGCGGCGCTGACATCCGGCACGGTGCTGCTTGCCTTCGAGATGCCGAACAAGAACACGAAGGGCGATCCCTTGACGAACCTTGCAGGGTTCGAGATAACGAGGGCGGAGATGCCCGGTGGCCAGGAGGGCTGTCAATGCAACTTCGAAAAGGTAGGTTACGTTGATTTAGACCTGCCGGCGCCTGCGCTCGTCCAGGGCAAGCGGGTGGTCTGGGCGGAAAATCCGGGCGCGCTAATCTTTGGCCGGAAATACGCCTACAAGGTGTCGGCTGTGAATAAGGACGGGTTCAAGGGGGTCGAGGCCGGGCCGGTGGTAGTGATCTTCCTGATGCCTCCCGAGGCGCCCAGGGGCCTGTCGGTCAGGCCGGGGAACCGGGTAGTCTACCTTAACTGGTCCGCTGTTACGAAGGACGAAGGCGGTACGCGCTTAGACGACTTCGCGGGCTACAACCTGTACCGGGTCGCCGGAGAGTCGTTACCGCGCCCCGTAAATGCGGTACCCGTCAAGGCTGCCAGGTACGAAGACTCCGGCCTTAAGAATAACGAGACGTATCGCTATACGGTAGCGGCCCTGCGGGGGAAGGAGCCTCCGTTTACCGAGGGGCCTTCGGCCGGGCCTGTTGGTGTCACCCCTTCCGATAAGGAGCCGCCCCTGCCCCCGACGGGCCTCCGGGCCGTGCCAGGCGAAGGTGTGGTGCTTATTTCGTGGGAACCGAACTCCGAGCCCGATATTGCCGGATATAACCTTTACCGCGAGACCGCCGGGGGGGCCCCGGAAAAGCTTACGCCCGCCCCCCAGACCCGCATAACCTACACGGACAGCACGGTTTCCCGCGGAGCGACCTACATATACTACGTCACGGCCGTGGACAACGCCGTGCCGCCGAACGAGAGCGGACCCTCAGAGAAACTCCGGATTACAATCCCTTAAATCAGATGCTTTTTGAATGGTTATGGAGGGGGAGGCGGAGGGTGAAGACCGAGCCCTTGCTCTCTTCGGACTCGACATCCACGGTGCCGCCGTGCGATTCCACGACGGCCTTGACTATGCTCAGCCCGAGCCCAGAGCCCTTGGGCACCTTCCGGGCGCTTTTGGCCCTGAAATACTGCTCGAAGATATACGGCATGTCGTTTTTACTTATGCCATGACCGGTATCCGAGACCATAATTGCGATATAATCTCTAAAATTCTTCGCGGAAACGCGCACTTCACCGCCTTCGTCTGTGTACTTTAGCGCATTGCTGATAATGTTTGAGAACGCCCTCATCATCTGTGTCTCGTCCATGGGCACTATCATCGTGCCTTCCGGGATATTGAAATCCAGCTTTATTTTTTTCTGTTTCGCCTCCAGGTAAAACTCAAGCAAGGCCTTGGTCAAAAAGTTGTTGAGGTTTACCGGCTTTTTTCTCAGTTTCCGCATACCCTCCACGGAGGAGAGGAATATGAAGTTATCCATGAGGTTAAGCACCCTGTTCGCGGCGCGGTATATGGCCTCAAGGCCTTCACCTATTTCCTGCTCCAACCCCGCGGCCTGCGCCTTTTTTTCGCTCAGCCACTGCGATATGCCGATTATGACCGTAAGGGGGCTTTTTATATCGTGGGTTATCATGGAGACTAAGTCTTTCTTCTTCTGCTCCAGGGCTTTCTCCATCGTTATGTCCCGCAATATCCTTATCTCCCCCACACCGCCCGTGCCTGCGCCGCTTACGGGCATGGAGACGACCTTGTAGCTCTTCCCGTCAAAGACCGCCTCGCCGTCTTCACCGGCCGCGAAGAAGATATCCCTGAGCTCATTGCCGCTCCGTCCGCCGGCTATTTCCTTGGCCCTGGCGTTCGTCTCGGCTACACTGCCTTCCCGGTCGAGGATTATTATCCCGTCCGGGATACTGTTTAGTACCGTCAGGAGTTTGTCTTTTTCATATTCCAGGTCGATCCCCTTGGAAACGAGCATCGCCTGGAGCCGGGCCTCGTTCTCGGCCATGTCTTTAGCCTTATATATCCTGCTGAAATACAGGCCGCCCCCGGCGAGCGTGAGGAGCAGGAACCCGACCAGGATATTTAGCATCGCCAGGTCGCCGTGGAGCATGCCGTCCATGGCTTCGAGCGGCATCTCCGTGGCGAAGTACCATCGGTAGCCCTCCACCTGCATGGGCCGATAGAGGAGCCTTACCCTTTTGGCCCGGCCTGTATCCGTCCCTTTCAGGCTTATTATCTGCACCTTTGCGCCCTCGGACGGCAGCTCGACCTTCCCCTGCCCTGGCAAGCAGCTTGCATCGGTGCATACCTTCTGGCCGAGCTGGTCGAAGTATATGAACCTTGTCTTCCCGCCGCCGATATCATCGAAGAGCGCGCGCACCCTTGAGAAGGAGGGCCGGTGTATCTCCGCGGCCACGACGCCGCCGAAGTCTCCGGAGCTTGAGTCCCTAAGCGGATACGAGATATATACCGCCTCTTCGCCGTCTTGGATTTTAGTCAAAGGCGAGATAAAAGGCACGGCGGTCTGCTTGGCCACGGCAAAGAAGTCTTCGAACCGCGAACTTGCGGGAAGGGAGGTCTTGCCTCTCCCGGAGACGGAATTTGTCCTGTTCCCGTCCCTGTCGTAAAGCGCAATGCCGTCCACGGACCCGCCGAGGGTATCGTAAACCCTGTTCATCAGCTCGGACTGCCTTGCCCGGTCGGACGTCCCGGACACATCGAAGCCCAGCTCGCCTATGTTCCAGACTATGCCGTGCAGGTACGCCTGGAGACGCTCCGCCGCAAGGTCCGTTACAAGGCCTTGTTCCCTGTTAAAGTGCTCTTCTACCCGTTTTTTGTTTGCTGAATAGATGCTGTACTGGAAGGTTATCAGTACGATGAAGAGTGCCAGTATCGGCCCGAATACCCCGGCGAGTATCCTGATGTCCCTTTTAGTGACCTTGCCTTTAAAAAAAGTATTCATAAGTGTTGTCCCGTCAAAGCTGCAATACATCCGGTTATAACTATGCAAATTATATGCTAATCACCCCATCAGGCGCATTTTTCTCAACTCAAGCAGCAGTTCTCGGCTGCCCCTGAACGTTATGCCCCGGATGCCGGACTCTTCCGCCCCGGCCGTGTTTTCCTCCAAATCATCGATAAATACGGTCTCCCACGGCCCCGCACCCGCCGTTTCCAGGGCCGCCTCGTATATCTTCCGGGACGGCTTCTTGGCCCCGACCAAATACGACAGCACCCAGCCGTCCATAGCCGTAAGCACCGGGAAACGCCTCTTCGCGAACTCCCAGTGCAGCTCGTTTACGTTTGAGAGCAGGTACACCGGCCTTTTCTTCCGGACTTCGCTTATTATTCCCGATACCTCGGCATTTTCGGTAAATATGTCGTTCCAGAGGGGTATGAATTCCTCGTATGCAATATTCAGGGAAAAATTTTTGTTTATGGAGCCGTAGAAGTCCCGTGACGAGATTTTCCCCTCGTCGTAGAGGTTGCAAAGGCCGTTTCCCGCGTTAAAAAGGTACTCGAAAAGCTCGGGCGGCCTCACTTTACCTTGAGGAGTACGGCTGAGGAGCCTCTCGACGATATTTTCGTGCGAAAAGGTGAGCATGACCTTCCCGAGGTCGAAGAATACCGCCTTTATGTCGCCGCCGTCCGGCCGCTCGGAGCGCATGCCTAATACTATCTCCCGCCGGTTTCAAAGTCAACCTAAATGCCCACTTTATCTTGACTTTAGTCCCATTATGGTATTAAACTCCTCAGTGTGAAGAAACTCCTTTACGTCGACGACGACGCCCTGTCGCTCAGGAAGATATCCAGGCATATACGGGAGAATTTCCCGGGGATAGAGCCGCTCACCACACAGAACTCCGTGGAGGCCCTGACGCTCATCGACCCGTCTTTAGACCTCCTGATAATCGACCTCGAAATGCCCTCGATAGACGGGAAAAAGCTCCTTACCTACGCCATCGCCCGAGGCCTCGACAAAAAGAGGATAGTTATAATATCCGGACGTGACGCGGACTACCTGCACGAGATAATCCCGATGGGGTACTGCCTGTGCGTGCTGAACAAGCACGACCCCAGGCAGCTCGATGTCCTGGATATGGTACTGGCCTCAATAGAGCAAAAGTAATAAACGGGCTCCGCCGATAGCCACATGATATTCTATACCCTTAAAAGGCTCCTGATAGCCGTCCCGACGCTCCTGGGGCTGGCGCTTGTGACGTTCATACTGCTCCGGGCCATACCCGGCGACCCGGCGCTGGACCTTGTCGGGGAGCGGGCAGACCCGGCGGCCATCGCGGCCATACGGGACAAGCTTGGCACGGACAGGCCCTTACCCGTGCAGTTCGCGGGATATCTTAGCCTCCTTGCGCACGGCAATCTCGGCAAATCGTATTACACGCACAGGGACGTCCTAGGCGACATCCTCCAGAAATTCCCGAATACGCTCAGGCTGGCGTTTTCTGCCATGCTGCTGGCGGTGACGGCCGGGATGCTCCTGGGTATACTCTCCGCTGTGTCCCGCGGCAGCCGCTGGGAGACGTTCTTCTCCGGCCTGTCCCTGGCGGGGATATCGCTCCCGGTGTTCTGGGTGGGGCTTGTACTGATGCTCCTCTTCGCGTTCATCCTGCCGGTCCTGCCGCCCTCCGGGATGGGCGGCGGACGGCTCGAATACCTGGTCCTACCGGCCGCGACGCTCGGTCTGAACTCCGCCGCATACATAGCGCGCATAACCCGGATGAGCCTCATCGAGGCGCTCGGGGCCCAGTACGTCGTCACGGCTCGCGCTAAAGGCGTAAATCCGTTCTACGTGGTGGCGAAGCACGCACTGAGGAACGCGCTGATACCCGTGGTGACGCTCGTCGCGATAGACTTTGGCAGCTACTTAAACGGCTCCGTGCTGACGGAGACTATCTTCGGTTGGGACGGACTTGGGCGATACGCCCTCGACGGCATCATGAAACGGGACTATCCGGTAATTTTGGGCACCGTCCTCGCCGGGAGCGTGGTATTCGTCTTCTTCAACATGCTCGCCGACATGACCTATGCGTTTATCGACCCAAGGATAAGATATGGAAAGCAATAAAACTAAGGAGGAACCCCACAGATGGATGATTTATATATTACCCACTGCACCTATAAAAAAAGATGATAATTATAAAATTACTGGACAGCGAACAACGCCAGACCAGCTTTACATAGGTACAATAATTTCGCGCTTTATAAACAAATGCAAAAAAGAAAAAGTTTCATGGGCTATCTTTTCGGATAAATATGGGGTATGGTTTCCGGAAGAAAAGAAAACGCATTACGAAAAACATCCGCATGAAGTTACGGATGAAGAATTCACCAATCTTGTGGAAGAATCTGCAAACTGTTTAAAAGAATATCGAACTATTTACTTTTATGGAAACCATAAATCACCCCATTTTCATCCATTGTACAAAAAACTGATCGATTCTCTTGAACAAAAAAACATCAATATTAAAAAGATAACTCATTTAGCAGATATTGAATTGCTTAATATTGCTAATGAAAAAAACGCCCATAGTGTCGATGATATCAAGAATTCAGCAAATGAGGTTGCTTTTGATACTGCTATTGACTGCGAATGGCTTCACAACTTATTAGGAAAATTACCTGCTGTAAAATACCCTTATAATCCGAATATGCTTCCTGACAGCGGCATTTATTTTTTCTATGAGATGGGAGAAGAAAGCGGACACGGCCCGTTTCCGAGAGTAGTAAGAATAGGAACGCATAAAAAGAATAATTTCAAAAGCCGAATTCAAAGCCATTATTACCCATATGAAATAAGATTAAAAAAAGACGGGGAAGGACCGAAAGATAGAAGCATATTCCGGAAAAATATTGGAAGAGTGCTTCTGAATAAAGAAAAACCAGAATATCTGCCTATATGGAATCATTGGGAAAAATATTGGCAATCACGGGATTTGAAGCTTGAAAAAAATATAGAAGAAAAAATTTCTGATATCATCCAAAAGGAATTCTATTTCAAATACATTGTAATAAAAAATGAATTAGCGCGGCTTGGGAGCAAAGGCTTGGAAAGCAGGCTTATCGGCACGCTTTCCCATTGCAGAAAATGCATTCCTTCTGATAGCTGGCTTGGCAATCACTCTCCCGAAAAAATTATAAAAGAAAAAGGCCTTTGGTTGAAACATCATTTGGGGAGCAGCGGAATAAACGAGAAAGACAAAAATGAACTTATAAAAATATGTTCTCACACTTAAAAAAGAATAAGATCGCCTTTATATCGGCCATTATAATTGCGGCGCTCGTGCTTATCGCCATAATAGCGCCAATAATCGCCCCGTATGACCCACTGCGGATAAATCTCGACGCGCTGAGGCTCCCGCCGACATACCTCCACTGGATGGGCACGGACAACAAGGGCCGGGACGTATTCTCTCGCGTGATATACGGCGCTCGGGTTTCGCTACTGGTGGGCGTGCTGGCGGCGGCGCTTTCGATGGTTATCGGCGTGCTCATAGGCATCACCGGCGGGTACGTCGGCGGCAAGATAGACGCCGCCCTATCGGCGCTGACGGACATGGTCATGGCGTTCCCGAGCCTGCT
>JBEKYB010000091.1:0-6751 GCA_049511435.1 Nitrospirota bacterium
CAGTACCTGGGGAAGTTCACATCTGAGGACAAGACGCAGCACCGGTTCCTGGCGTCCATAATAAAGTATGACATCCTGGCCCAGTACGAAGAGGCGCTCTCCCTTTCGGGGCTGAAGCCGGCCATTATGGAGATATCCTCGTTCGCGGTCTGGAACCTCTTCCACGACCACGTGCTGAGGGAGGCTGGAAGCAGCGCGAACTTCGCGCTCATGAACCTCTCCGGCGGCAAGCTCACCATGATTGTCTTCCAGAAGAGCGTCCCGCATTTCCTGAGGCTCAAGGACATGGGGAAATATGATGCGGAAACGGCCGGACCGGCTGCTGACGGCGCGGACGTGACCAGAGTGCTCCGCGAGCTGACGGCATCGCTTACGTTCTATAGGGAGAACTATGCCGATACGGATGTCGGAAAGGTCTTTATCTCGGGAGACGTGGTGAACCTGAAGAATATTGCCGAAGAAGTGTGCGCGAACTCCGCCATGAAGGCGCAGGTCCTGGACCTTGACAAGGCGGTCTCAATCAGTGCCGCGCAGGCGTCCGGAGCCGCGGGAGTAATCGCATACAGCGCCGCCTGCGGGGCGGCCCTGGAGTTTTAGAATGCGGATAAAAATAAATTTTGCCTCAAAGGAATACCTCTTCGCGAGGAAGATATATTTAGTGCTGACCGCGGCGCTCGCGGCGTCTGTCGTGGTTTTCATTGTGAACTACACCGACTACACCTACTCCGCCAGCAGGAGAGCGGCCCTGACGGCACAGCTAGGACTCCAGAAGAAGCTCGATGACGCATTTGACAAGAAGCTTTCGGAGGCCAGGAAAAAGGCCGCGGAGACGGACGTGAAGGCGGCCGCGCTGCAGGCGCAGTTCGCCAACATGGCCATTGCCACCCGTGCCTTCTCATGGACCGAGTTCCTGAACCGGCTCGAGGAAGTGGTGCCTAAGGGTGTGTGCATAACCGGCCTGAGGCCGAGCTTCGCCTCCCTGGACATCGACGTGTCCGGGAACGCGATTTCTATGGACCAGCTCACGGAGTTCATGGACAGGATGACGAAGTCGCCGTACTTCGAGGACATACCCCCGGTATTCCGCACCACGGACCAGGTTGCGGACAGTGACATCGGCATGATGCTGCAGGTGTTCAATTTCAAGATAAAATACGACCCGGACGGCAAGGGGGCTAAAAAGGGCCGCCCCGCCCCGGAAGTGAGGGAGAGAAATTGAAGGCTTTCCTTGACATACTGACCAAGAACAGGAAGGTCCAGGCGCTTATACTGCTACTTATAGCCATGGTTGCCGTCGATACAGGCTTCTATTTCCTGAGGACCGTGCCAATAAAATCGAACGTCTCCGACCTCGAGGAGAGGATACGGCAGGGCAGGCAGTCGCTCCGGTCGAAGCAGGGCGACCTCCGCCTGTATTACTGCTTCGAGACCGGCTGCTCAAGGCTCGACGAATTCAAGAAGCTCCTGCCGGCCAGGACACAGTATATAGAGGTGCTCAAGAAGGTGTACGAGATGGCGAAGGATGACGGCATGAAAACGTCCTCGCTCGGAGCCCAGAAGAAGGAGCTGGAGCAGGAAGGCGATATCGTCCAGATCAACTTCACCATACCTGTCTCCGGCAGCTACAAGAACGTGCGGAAGTTTATCTACGACGTCGAGACCTCGCCGCTTTTCTTGAATATAGACAGCTTAGGGCTTACATCCAACCCCACTACCGGGGATATAGCGCTGAGCATCGGCCTTTCCACTTTTATGAGGTCCTGATGCGGCTCGGAGAAAAAAAGAAAGAAGCGGTGCTGGCCGGGCTCCTTATAGTCATGGCCTTGTATTGGGGGTGGGGCATGCTGCATAAGCCCGGGGCGGAAGTTAATCAGACGCCCGGCTCAGCGGCAAGGGCCCCTCGCGCGGCGCCGAAAACGGTCATATCGGTTAATATCGACCTCCTCAAGCGCCCAAGGCCGGGGTATACCGCCGAAAAGAACATATTCAGCCCGGTCTATAAAAAGCCCGAGCTTGTCAAGCCCGGCTCCGGATCCGGCTCCGGCTCCCGGAACATTACGGTTGTCCCGGGCGCGCTGCCGGGTATGGCTGGAGGCCCTGCGGGCCCGCCGCTTCCGCCTCCGCCCCCTCCGAAGCCCCAGGCGGAGATAGACGCCGACAACGCGCGCGAGGAGATGCAGAAGATGAAGGTGCTTGGGTTCCTCAAGAGGAAAGACAGGGAAGACGTCTTCCTGTCGCTGGGGGGCGAGAACTTCATCGTGGCAAAGGGAGAGAAGATAACCAAGGAGTATTATCTTAATAGTATAGAAGACCAGGCTGTCGTTGTCGTGGATAAAAAGACAGGAGTGGACGTTAAGCTCAGCACGGAGCCGGGGAAGGGCGGGGCGGCCAACGCCCCGGCAAGCGCGGGAGGCCAGGGATTGCCGTACGGCGCGGGGCTTCCGAACAGGAACTTGCTGCTGCCGCCGGGGATGCCCGGCGGGAATTCGCCGCCGGTCCGGTGAAAAGATTTTCATAAGATAGCATCTAAATTATCCAGGGGGTAGATAATGTTTAGATTTGCTGTGGCAGCGATACTTCTGGCGGTAGTGGCCGTGCTTGCCGGCTGTGCAGGCGATGTCGCCTTCAGGGACGGCGAAAAGTATGCCAGTGCGGGCGACTGGGACCGGGCCGTCCAGTTTTACAGGCAGGCACTACAGAAGGACCCCGAGAATTTGAGCTATAGGACGAGACTCGCCAAGGCGCAGGAGACGGCCTCCATAACCCATGCCGAGCGGGCCTTATATTACCTGAAGGAGAAGAACGCGGAAGCGGCTATATACGAGGCGACCGAAGCATATAGCTTCTCCCCGACGAACGAGAGGGCGGTCCAGGTACTGGCGGATGCCAAGAAGCTGAAGGAGCTGCAGGACCATTTCGTCATGGGCCAGAAGTATTATTCGCTGGGGCGGCCCAATGAGGCGCTGGAAGAGTTCCAGAAAGTGCTGGACATGGACCCGGAAAACAAGGACGCAAAGGAATACATGGAGAGGATAACGAAACAGAGCTCGGTACCGGAGGAAGACCGGGAGCTGACCCTGGCGTCGAACCAGCCGATCACGCTCTCCTTCAAGGACGCCAAGCTCAAGGAAGTATTCGAGTTCCTCTCCAAGCTGTCCGGCATAAGCATCCTCTTCGACGAGGACGTCAAGGACCAGCCGGTTACGGTGTTCGCGAAGGACGTCTCGTTCAACCAGGCGCTCAAGCTCCTCCTGGCCACGAACAAGCTGTTCATGAAGAAGATAGCCAAGGATGCGATAATAATCATACCGAAGACGAAATCGAAGATCGACCAGTACCAGGACCTGATGATAAAGACGTTCTACTTAAACAGCATCCCGGCCAAGGAGATGGTGAACATCATAAGGACGATGCTCGAGACCAGGAAGATAATAATAAACGAGCCGCTTAACGCCATCACGCTTCGGGATACCCCCGACAAGCTAAAGCTATGCGAGAAGCTCATCAGGTCGAACGACATCAAGGACGCCGAGGTGGTCATAGACGTAAATATTATGGAGGTGGACAGGGGCGACAGCATGACGTACGGCATAGGTCTGCCGCAGAGCATCACGGGCACGTATATTCCGCCTGGAAACCCGTTACTTTCGGCGTTTAGCGTGGTAACGACCGCTACGGGCCCGACGAACGTCACGGGGGTTAGCAGCATCCCAAGCACTGTCACTACCAGCCTCTCAAGCTTGATACAAAAACAGGGGAAGGCGATAAACAACATGTTTCTCGCCTACCCGAGCGTGACGTTAAACTGGGCTGAGACGAAGTCCCATGCCGAGCAGATAACGAACCCGCAGATACGCACGCTGAACAAAAAACCCGCCAAGATACTCATCGGCTCGCGGGTGCCGATCCAGACGGGGACGACGGTCGCGACCGCGGGCGTGACCACGACCACCTTCGAGTACCGGGACGTCGGCATAAAGCTCACGGTGGAGCCGGATATCGGGTTCACCGATGTTACGCTGAAGACCACGCTCGAGGTGAGCGCCCTCGCGACCCAACCGCTCATTGTAGGCGGTCTCTCCGAGCCGGTCATCAATACCACGAACGCGGAGGCGGTCGTGAACCTCAAGGACGGCGAGGAGGTTATAATAGGCGGCCTGCTCGATAACATTACCACCAAGAATATAAGCGGCATCGCGGGGCTTACGGACGTGCCCATACTCGGAAAGATATTCTCGACGAACACAATCGGGCCGAACTCGAAGCGCGAACTCCTGATGACCATGACCCCGCACATAATAAGGTCCCACGCGATACCGCCCATCGATATTACCGATTTCTGGTCCGGCACGGAAGAGAACTACGACACGAAGCCGATGTTCGAGGAGCAGAAGGAGAAGCTGTCGGTGCCCGAAGAGACTCCCGAGATAGAGGCCCCGGCCACCGTCCCGGCGCCTTCCGGCCCTGTCGCGCCGGAAGGCGTCGGCACGAAGCCTGCCGCAGGGGCAAGCGGGACAAGTCCGGCGCCAGGCGCGAGCACCAGCCCGGCTTCCGGCGGAACACTCCCCTTAAGCGTCCCTTCACCGTCTCCGCCTCCGGCCCCGGGCAGCCAGCCGGCCACGCCCGCCAAGACGGCGCCCACGCCTTCCCGGCCCCCGGCACAGGCGATGGCGCAGCCTACCCCGAAGATAGGCCGGGTGGGCACACTGGCCTTCTCGCCCGATGTCACGCCCGTCGAGGTGGGCAAGGAGGTGACGGTCGATGTCACTGCCAACGGCATGGACTCGATATTCGAGGCTCCGGTCTCGATAATCTACAACCCGAAGCTTGTGCAGTTCGTGAAGGCGGAGGAAGGGAACTACATGAAGGTGGACGGGAAACCGACCTCTTTTATGGTAACCGTAAACGAGAAGGTGGGCAGCATAGACGTGCTCCTGACGAGGCTCGGCAAGGTGCAGGGCGTCTCGGGCACCGGGACGCTGTTCTCGCTGACGTTCAAGGGCCTGGCGCCGGGCATCAGCCCGCTGGTGTTCAAGCAGAACAGCCTGAGGGACGCCTCGAAGCAGCCGGTAGCCGCGGACTTAAGGACGGGTACGCTGTACGTAAGGTGATGTATGTTCGGAAGGCTTAACAAAAAAGGTATAACGCTTACGGAGCTGGTAGTGGTGATGGCCGTGCTGTCGGTCCTGGCGTCGGTCAGCATGCCCATCTACCGCACAGCGATAAAAAGGGCGAAGGAGACCGCGCTCAGGCAGGAACTGCGCGAGATGCGGGATTCCATAGACGCCTTCAAGAAGCTCTACGACGCCTACAAAAATAACGGTACGCCCGTCCCCCAGAACCTCTTAGAGGCGGCCAACCCGGATAACGGGTACCCGAAGAGCCTTGAGGTATTGACAAAGCCGATTGAAATCCCGAAGCAGCAGCCGGGCGCGGCGGTCATTCAACAGCAGACCGGCGGAAACTTGGGCTGGGACTCGGCGTCTTCGGCGAATCTGAAGCAGACAAAGAAGGTCAGGTTCCTGAGGAAGGTGCCCGTGGACCCAATGACCGGCGAGGCCAAGTGGGGCATGAGGAGCAACGAGGATGACCCGGATATGGAGCCCTCGGATCCACCAGAAGATGTCTTCGACGTCTTCTCGCTGAGCGACGGGACCGCAATGGACGGTACCAAGTACAAGGACTGGTGACACAGGATGCAGCATATGTTTAAGGGAAAAAAGGGTTTTACGCTCCTTGAGCTGATGATAGTCATAGCGATCGTGGGGATACTCGCGACCCTGGCGCAGCCGATGTTCAAGACCGCGGTGCTTAAATCGAAGGAGGCGGCGCTCAAGGAGGACCTGTTCAACCTGAGGAACGTCCTCGACCAGTACTACGCGGACAACGGGAAGTACCCGGACTCCCTGCACGACCTGGTCGATAAGGGCTACATGCGGGGCATCCCGTCCGACCCGTTCACCGGCTCCAGCGATACCTGGAGGCTTGAGTATTTCACGGGAGACAGCAGCAGCGGAGGCGACAGCAGCGATTCCGGCGGCATTTATGACGTTCACAGCGGGAGCGACGTGACCGGGCTGAACGGCAAGAGTTACAGCGAGTGGTGAGGTCGTGACTAAAAATCGCAGGGACTCCGGCTATACATATCTGGCGATGCTCGCCATCATGACCATTATCGGTATCATGATGGCCGTGATGGGCCCCTCCTGGAAGACGATCTCCAAGGTCGAGAAGGAGAAAGAGCTCATATGGCGGGGCCACCAGTTCCGCCTGGCGATACAGAGGTACTATCTTTACAAGGGGTTGCAGCAATTCCCCTCGGAGCTGTCAGACCTCCTCAAAGACCCCCGGAGCCCGGCGGGGGCACGCTACCTGAGGAAGATATATATCGACCCGATGACCGGCAAGGACGACTGGGTGGTTGTACAGGGAGGAGCGGGGACAAGCGCGGGGGGGATGAGCACGGGGATAATGGGCGTACACAGCAAGAGCGAGGCTGAGCCGCTGAAGAAGGATAACTTCGACCCGGAAGACGCCAAGTTCGTGGGCAAGACCCACTATTCCGAGTGGCCATTCACATTCGACCCGAACAGCTTAAATCAGGCGGCAGTGGTTGTAACCCCCGGCGGCACGGCGACAACGCCCGGCAACACAGGAACGTTCGGCGGTACGGCGACAACTCCCGGCGGCACGACGAACGCGCAGCCGCAGACGAGCGGGAACTGATGAGGGTAAGATGATTTTCAGGAGC